>NZ_JBUEGC010000026.1:0-95169 GCF_054963655.1 Streptomyces sp. HSS9-12
CGCCAACCTCAACCAGTTCAGCGGAGGACGGCTGATCCTCGGCGTCGGCGTCGGGTGGGCGCGGGAGGAGTTCGAGGTTCTCGGCGTGCCGTTCGAGCGGCGCGGGAAGCTGACGGACGAGTACCTTCAGGTGATCCGTAAGGCCTGGGAGAACGAGGCCGACTACCGCAGCGGGGGGATCCCACTGTGGGTCGGTGGCAACAGCGCCGCCGGGATCCGCCGGGCGGTGCGGCTCGGCGCGCCGTGGCATCCGCTGCGGAACAGCCTCGACTGGCTTCGTGAGGCGGTGGAACGGATGAAGGAGATCGCGGCCGAGGAGCAACGGCCGGTGTCCGCAATAGTCCCCCGCATCGTCCTGCGCTTGACCGGCGAGCCGGTCACCCGACCCGACCGGCTGGCCGGCGAGGGCACGATCGATCAGATCCTCGATGACCTCGAACAACTGCGTGTGCTGGGGGCCGAGACTGTCGTGCTCGACCCCTTTGGCGGCGATCCCCAGGAGACATGCCACCCGGAGGTGGCTTGGCAGGCGCTCGCGACCGTGGCCGCCCACCGGCACCGGGCCCGGGAGCACGCCCCGTCGTAGTGGACGCGCCGGACCCCCGTCACTCGGCAGTCCCGGGGGTGAAGCCGGCGACCCGGGACCTCCGCTCCTTCGGAGTCGATGCGCTTGCCCAGAAAGTACGCGGTGCGGGTCACCGCGGCGCCGACGCCGAAGCCGCCACCCTCTGCCTCGCGGGTCAAGTGAGCCGCGCGGTGGCGACCCCGGCCCGGACTTTGTGCAGGACCGTGCAGGTCCCGGCCTTCCTCAATCGTCTCCGGACATCCCCGCCGATCGCGCATGATCGGTCGTGCTGCCGCGCCTGGCCTAACGCGGTTACCCGGCGGGCCTCGGTCCCGGTGGGCGGATCAGCCGCCGAAACACTCAGTCGATGAGACGTGCGAGTTCTGTGAGGTCCTCCGCGGTGAGGGAGGGCTCGGTCAGTGAACGCGGGTAGGTGGTGACCCCGCGCCGGATCCAGGCGCCGCCCAGCCCCGCCCGCTGGGCG
This sequence comes from Streptomyces sp. HSS9-12, assembly GCF_054963655.1. Taxonomy (NCBI): domain Bacteria; kingdom Bacillati; phylum Actinomycetota; class Actinomycetes; order Kitasatosporales; family Streptomycetaceae; genus Streptomyces; species Streptomyces sp. HSS9-12. Next base: position 1,050 of record NZ_JBUEGC010000026.1, read on the forward strand.
CCGTCGACGTCCCACGGGTGGACGGCCACCAGCATGGCCTGGTCGGGGCGAACAGCGGAGCGTTCGACCGCGTAGCGGTAGGCGCGCGGGTGCGGCTTCCACCGGCGAGGGCCGGTCACATCCCACAGCGCCTCGAAACACTCCCGTAGGCCCGCCTTATCCAGGAGCTGGTCAGTGAGGGCGGCGCTGCCGTTGGTCATGGTCACCAACCGGTATCCGGCCTCGCGCAACGCCCGCACCCCGGCCGGCACGTCAGGGTGAACCTCCAGCGCAGAGAACCCGGACACGACGTGGCGGACCGCCGCTTCCAGATCGGTGGGCTGGTGCGCCGTTCCCGCCAGTAGCCCGCGCAGGCTGTCGCGGGCCAGGTCGGCGAAGTCCGCGTAGCCGTCGGCCGCCGCGAGCGCGAACCCGTCACGGAGGATCCCGGCGAACCACAGGGGCATCAGATCGGCGGGGGCGCCGATCTCCTCGAACCGGCCGCGCAGCGGGGTCAGGTCGCTGAGCGTCTCGTTCACATCGAAGACAATCACCAATGGTCGGTTCGCGGGCATGGCGGTCCTCCTGCGGGACGAGGTCGTGCATGGACGAGGGGCCATGGGTCAGTCTGCCCAGCCCCCTCGGAACACCGGGTCAGTCTGCCCCGGCTCGCTGAGCGAGCATCTTGTCCGAGCCGCTCACATCCGCTGCGGTCAGCGCCTCGCACACCGGTCGGCAAACGGTGTACACGTGAGCTGGCGCCGCCTGTTCCATGCCGGCGCGGCCCTTGGGGTGTGGACGAAGGCACCCCGTGCGCCGTAGGGGCGCTCCTCACCTGGGTTTGCCCGGGTTGGGCGGCCCACCGCCGTACCGCCATCCTGGTCACGTCGGCCCGCGCCGTAGCGCGGTCCGCGCGCCTGCGCGCTGACCAGCCCCTTCGGCGCGACATCGCTTGGCCGACGCGTGGCCTTGTGCCGGCGGCGCGCGGATCTCACACGAGAGGAGGAGGCCTCCGTGGCTGAGACACCGCACACCGTGAGAGACGTAATGACCCTGCCCGTCGTGGCCGTCGGGCGGCCCGCCTGACCCGGGCGGTGGAGGGTGCTGTGGACGTCGAGTGCCATGTCACCGGTGAATACGGCGTCGCGGACCGGCCGCCAGGAAGCGTGTCCTGAACAGTGCCGATGTCTACGCGGCGGCTATTCGGCGGCCCGTCAGGCGTTTGGGTTCGATGGACACCCAGAGCGGGCGGTCGCCTCCGGCCCACGGCCGGGTGTGAGCTCGCCCGGCCAGCCGTCGCATCGCGTCGGGCTCGGTGACAGCTCGGGCCGGCCCGACGGCCAGCACGCTCCAGCCCTGACTCATGGCGTCGTCCACGTGGTCGACCTCGAACGCGACATCCGTTCCCACAGCCGCTGCCGGGGCGGCATCGGGTGCGGTGCGGAAGACGATCGCGTCGTCGACGACCTCGTAGTTCACCGGGACGACCGCCGGGCCTTCGGGTGTCGAGACCGCTACCCGTCCCACTCCGTGTGTGGCGAGCCGGTCCCGGCACTCATCGGGATCCATCTCCCGAAGCTCGGGGTGGAGCAGCGCCTGACCCTGACCGGGCGGGACGTCCGTACCACCGCCGCGCAGGTCGGCGACCGTGGTCCCCAGTGCGGCGGCCAGTCTCATCAGAGTTCCGAGACTCGGATCCGCCGGCCGCTCCTCGAGGTACGCCAGGTACTCCGGGGACATGGCGGCGCGGCGGGCCACCTCCGCACGGGTCAGCCCTTGCCGCCTGCGTTCGTGGGCCACGCGCCGACCGATGTCCGACACGGCCACCGCCTCCCTCCTTCGAATCCTCCAGTACCAGCGTCCTCCCAGAAGCTCAGCCACGCTCGGCCGGGCGCGGGCCGTCGCCTCGCCCCGCTGAGAGGAGACGGAGTGGGGGGATGGACACCCACACCTGCTGGGGATCCTCGGAGCGCATCGGGTACCGGACCGACGACACCCAGAGCTCAGCCAGCGGTGGATAAGGCGATCTTGCGGGCCACCCGGGATCCACATCAGCAAGGCCAGTGGCAGGAGTCTGAGCTCTGAAGCCGCCCCCGGGTGTCGCCGACGATCATGTGAGCCATCCGGCCCTCTGACGGTCGGGCGGCGACGCGCCCATGCCCTCGATGTCGCGCTCGGCGGCATCAACGAGCTGCTGGGCGAGGTCTCGCATGGCCCGGCCCGCGGCGAGCTCGTCACCGATCTCCGGTACGTCCGTGTCCGCAGGGTTGCACCGAGCGATACCTCGGCCGGTCAGTGCGGTCGATCCGGTATCGAGCACCACCCGGGCCGTCGTCGTTCCCTGGTCCTCGAACAGGTAGAGGCGGACCTTCCACTCCACGGTGTGCGACATCGCTTGCTCCTCACTTCGGCTCGGGCCGACGCGGTCCGGGCGCGGTCCGCTCCCGGGCGGGACTGCTGCCGCCGTGCGGTTTCAGGGCTTCCTCCGCGATACGCCGGTGTGCCCGGTCTGTGAGTGCCGGCCCGCTGCTGGGGGAAACCGCACGCGGGCGACGGGGCTCCTGATCGACCGGGCCCGCTTGCAGAAGTCCGGCCACATCGGCGGCGACCGCCGCGCCCCTCCTGTCACACCGCCCGGACCAGATGAGCCAGGGGGTGATTCGGGGTAACTGTGGAGGCGGGTGGTTCGTCCGACGTGTCCGCGCATGAGTCGCGTACCCGTTAGGGCAGGACTCGCACGGCGATCTCCCCACGAGGGTGAGATCGTGGGCATTTCCTGCGGGGGTGTCTCAGGGGATGGGGTGACAGGGCCGCGGGATCACGAATGGGCCGGGCAAGCTCAGGGTGGGGTTGGACGCTCCCGGAGCACGGCCAACCGCCGCCGGTACTCCTCCTCGTCGATCTCTCCACGGGCGAACCTCTCGGCGAGCAGTTGCTCGGGCGAAGGGCCGGTGGGAGTGCCGGGGTGCTGTGGAGCGCGTACGCCGGACCGGAAGATCAGGAAGAGAATGGTGACGATCAGCGCCCAGAACAAGATCATGCTGACTGTCATCCCGAGCCATCCCCAGCCGCCGTGGGGGCCGTACCAGAACACCATCGGTTGTCACCTCCCCGGAGCGCCGGGCGTGAGCGTGATGCTCATATCCCGGGTCGGCGTTCTCTGTCACTGCCATGGTCACTCCTCCCGGCAGCGAAGGGTGACTTTGCGGTCCACTACGCAACATCAACCGGAGCGACGGATCGACGCGGCACCCACGTCGCATATTGGCGGGATGGCCCGGGCGAGGGCGGTGCTGTGGAGGGCGTCGGCGGGATCCTCGACGGGCTTGTCGGTGCCGAACTTGTCGGTGCCGAACTTGTCGGTGCCGAACTTGGCGGCGGCCACCTTGTCGGCTGACTCCAGGCGTTCGGCGGACAGGTCGGCGAGAGCCGGCAGCCCGGGAATGGTGTGCGTGGGGTTGTGCAGGGCCGTGGCTGCGTTGGAGCGAGTGGTCGGCCGCTGGGCGGCAACGGCGACGCCGGGGCCGGCGCCGAGGGTGACGGTAACGCCTGTGGCGGTGGCCAGTGCGAGTTGGAGCGACAGTCCGGCGCCTTGCAGCTGACCGCACCAGGTCACCTCGCTACCGGGCAAACCCTGGCTGACGCGGCGCTAGTTGAGAACTCGCTCGTCGAACGGAATCGGCAGCCACGTGTCTTCGCTGAAGCCCGGGTCGCCCGCGTAATGCAGCTGCCAGGCGGTGCGGGCGTAGCCCTCCGATGGGATGGTGCGGAACGGCTGGCCGTCGTCGAGCCACTGGGTCGTGTGGACCTCACCGTTCTTCTCCCAGACGATCTCCGGCACCCAGGTGCAGTCGCACTGCCGCGTGCTCACGGTCAGATCCACATCCAGCGTTCTGCCGCCGAGGATCTCCCATGGGAGCGTTGCCTTGCCGCCGGTGACCACCACCCGGGCGTACTGGCCGCCGCCATCCAGGTCGGCTTGGGCCTTAATCTCGTCCACCGTGCCGCCGCACCCACCGGTCAGCAACCCCAGCACTGTGGCCTCGTCCGGCCCGGGCGCCGGATTGCGCTCAAGGACCTTGACCCGGACCTCTCTGACCACCAGTGGCCTGCTTCCCTCAGGCTGAATGGACAGGCTGAGCACCGTCTTGTCGGGATCACCGGCGTTCCGGTAGGAGACCAGGGAGCTGTCCAACTCTGCGCCTGACACCGGCGGGTACACCAGTGCACTCGTCGGAGCCTTCACCACCCAGACGTCCCACGGGCACAGGTAGGAGGCGTCACCGACTTTGAGACCTTCGTTGTAGGCGGTATCCGGATCAACTGAGTCCGTGGATTGGGAAGGTGTGGCCGAGGCCGTGGCCAAGGCCGGCGGGGAGCTTGTGCGAGTGGCCTCCACCACCGAAGCGCTCGGAGTCGGGCTCGGTCTCGGCGATTCCACCGTCCGAGGCGCTCGCGATCCCGACACATAGATGGGCGGCTCCTCCCCTTTGATCTTGTCAGCCACCCAAGAAAATCCCCCGGTGAGCCCGAGCCCGATCGCTGCCGCGACGGCGGCCACCACGATGGGCGCGACGACGGTAGTGGCCATGAAACGGCGGTCTCGTAACGGGAAGTAGCTCCTTCCCGGCCGGCCTTCAGGCTGACTGCCGGACTGGTCCCGCTCAGGCTGGTGGCTACCAGACTGGTCAGGCCCGGGCTGATTCGGACGCTCCACATCTCCCCCTCACTATGACCGCACACGCTAACGAGGAATTAGGAGAGAAGCAGGCGAAACCCGGCAGTAGGGAGCAATCAGCCTGACGTGCTGCTAGATTTCCAAGACACTCGCCGTCGCAAACCGGGGGCATGCAGCGCGGTGAAACCTCAGTCCGCTCGAGGGTGTTCACTTTCACTGCTCCAGGCACCGCATGCAGGACATCGGGGCCGACGGCAGGGAGCACCGTCTCCCGGGCCGGGGGCCGCAGCACCGCCACCACGAGGCCTTCGGGGAGCTCGGCAAGCAAGTCGTGGACGGCGGCGCCCTCTCGGAGAAGGCCCAGCAGGCACTGGAGAGACCATGCAAGCCATCTGGGGAGCTATCCACGATGCGTGTGGACAGCGCCTGAGGGCACGAGGCCGTGGCGCCGTGCTGGGCAGAGAGTTGCGTGAGTGACATGCAACTGCTGACCTTCGGCCACGGCACCGCGGACGCCATGGAGATGGCGCGGCTGCTGCATGGCTTCGGGGTGCGCCGGCTGATCGACGTACGGACGGCGCCGGGCAGCCGACACAATCCCGACGCCAACCGCGACGCGATGTCACGATGGCTGCCGCACGCCGGCATCGCCTACCGATGGGACAAGCGGCTCGGCGGCTGGCGGAAGGCACGCCCGGACACGCCCGACAGCGCCTTGCGCAACCGTGCTTTCAGCGGGTACGCCGCCCACATGCGCTCGCCCGAGTTCCTCTCCGCGATCGACGACCTGCTCACCGAAGCGGCCGAAGAACGCACCGCGGTCATGTGCGCGGAGTCCGTGTGGTGGCGCTGCCACCGCAAGATGATCGCCGACTTCCTGGTGCTCGCCCGCGAGGTCCAGGTCCTGCACCTCATGCACGACGGAACACTGCAACCGCACCCCCCGAGCCCCGAGGCACGTCTGCTGCCCGAGCGCCGCCTGCTCGTCTACGACGCGGGTCAACCTCCCCTCCCGGAGTGAACCCGGTCCTCCCAGCGCGGACCGCGTTCAATCTGGTGCCCACACCTGGCCCGGCGCCGCGGCAGGCCCGCCGGCCATACGCCGAGCTCGTCGAATCCACCGTCGACGTCCAGGAGTCCAGGGGCAAGACGGCTGGGGGCAGCTCAACCGTTTACAAGATCGACCACACCGCGACCGGCGCGCACCGGCGTTCACCTCGTCAGCAGACCCGCCGGGAAGGGAGCTTCCGGGAGTCGGCATCGCCGGAGGAGCACCGGGCACCGACACTTCCGGAATTGCCTGGGGGCGGCGGCTACCCGCGGCGGCTCTGATGAGTCGCAGAGCGGGTCAGTCTCGCGGTACGCACCGCTCTGGGACTGGGCGTCCATGCGAAGCCGTAGGCGCCTTCATCCGTACGCTTGCCCGACCTCTTCACCGAGCTGCCGCGAACCCATGACGAACGGGCCGTAGGATGCCCAGCATTCGAACGAATCCCTGGGCTTCCACCAACTGCCCGCTTACACAATGGAGTTACTGTTGGGCGACATCGAGATCCAAACCGCAGGTGTACGCGCCGCAGCAGAACTTCGCGCTCAAGCACGGCGCTACCGAGGTCCCACGCTCCGATGTGAAGCCGGGCGGCATCATCTACTACGAGCAGTCAGGCCCGAACGGCTCCATCGAAAAGGGCAACGCCCACCACGCGGCGATCGTCACCGCGGTGACGCCGGACGGCGAGATCAAGTACACCCAGCACATCGACTCGTACCAGAACGTGAGCCTGGAAGGCGGGGTTCCGGCGACAGAGAAGCATGAGGGTCAGCAGCACATACGGATCGTCCGCGCCAACCCGGACTGGTACTGATGACCATGGACACGCGGATACAACCATCCGCACCCGCGCCCTCCTGGCGACGTTGGTTCCTGCTGGTGCCAGTGTTGACGGTCGCATCGGCTGGGCTGCTAGCGGCCCATTTCTCCTTCGACGGCGACACCTTCCAGGAGTGCCGATACCTTGGCCCGTCCACGCGGATGTACGTCACCGCCTGGGCCGCCCCGGTGTGCGGCCTCGCGGCCCTGCTGCTCCTGCTGAACCTGCGTCGAGGCGCGCACCGCCGGGGGCAGCGCCCGGAGGCGGCTTGGCAGGGGCGGGTGGCCATGACGGCCGCGTGCCTCGTGCCGGTACTCCTCCTGGTACAGCTCGCGGCCCTGTACTGGGTGTACGAACCCGACCCGTCCGGAGGTCACGACTGCTCAGGCCTGGCAATAGCCCACAGCCGAACAGCTCCTCAGGCCTGGCGATCGATAACCCTGCCCTTGCCGAAACCCATCGGGGAGCGAATCCGTTCGCGATGTGACGGCTGCTGCCGATGAGCGGGCCGCGACTCGCTCAACGAGTCGAGGGGACGCACTGCGCGACGCGACCGCGCCGCCCGAAGAGGAAGAGAGAAGGCATCCATGAACGTCAGTGCACACATCGAGGCCGTCTACGCGGGGGTCTGCCAACGGAATCCTGGAGAGACGGAGTTCCACCAGGCGGCGGCAGAGGTGCTGCACTCTCTTGCGCCGGCGCTGCAAAAACACCCGGAGTACGTGGACGCCCGGATCGCCGAGCGCCTGTGTGAACCGGAGCGGCAGCTCATCTTCCGGGTTCCGTGGGTCGACGATCACGGTGACGTACAGGTGAGCCGCGGTTTCCGGGTGGAGTTCAGCAGCGCGCTCGGCCCGTACAAGGGAGGCCTGCGCTTTCACCCGAGCGTCAACCTCGGCATCGTCAAGTTCCTCGGCTTCGAGCAGATCTTCAAAAACGCGTTGACCGGGATGGCCATCGGGGGCGGCAAGGGCGGATCGGACTTCGATCCCAAGGGCCGCTCGGACGGGGAGGTCATGCGGTTCTGTCAGTCATTCATGAGCGAGTTCCACCGCCACATGGGCGAGCACACCGACGTTCCCGCCGGAGACATCGGCGTGGGCTCACGGGAGATCGGCTACCTCTTCGGCCAGTACAAACGGATCACCAACCGCTACGAGGCAGGGGCCCTCACCGGTAAGGGGATCGCCTGGGGCGGCTCGCACGCCCGCACCGAGGCCACAGGCTACGGCGCGGTCTATTTCGCCCACGAGATGCTCGCCACCCGCGGCGACGCCCTCGACGAGCGCCGAGTGGTCGTCTCCGGTTCCGGGAACGTCGCCATCTACGCGATCGAGAAGGTCCACGCCCTGGGCGGTTCGGTGGTGGCATGCTCCGACTCCTCCGGATACCTGGTCGATGAGGACGGAATCGACCTGGAACTACTGAAGGAGATCAAGGAGGTTCGCCGGGCACGGATCTCTGCCTACGTCGAGGCAAGGCCGACCGCGCGGTTCTCCGACCAGGGATCGGTGTTCGAGGTGCCCTGCGACATCGCGCTGCCGTGCGCGACCCAGAACGAGTTGGGTGAGCAAGACGCCGTCGCCCTGGTGAAGAACGGCGTGCTCGCCGTGGCCGAAGGCGCCAACATGCCGTGCACGCCCGAAGCGATCGAGATCTTCCGGGAGGCGGACGTGCTCTTCGGCCCGGCGAAGGCCGCCAACGCGGGTGGAGTGGCGACCTCCGCACTGGAGATGCAGCAGAACGCCTCCCGCGACATGTGGACATTCGAACAGACGGAGGCCCGACTCGCGGCCATCATGCGGCACATCCACGCTCAGTGCCGCGCCACCGCCGAGACCTATGGCCGCACCCCCGACGACTACGTGCTCGGTGCGAACATCACGGGCTTCCTCCGCGTGGCGGAGGCTATGGCAGCCCAAGGCGTTGTGTGAAACACCTACCGCGGACATGCGGGCGCACTTGGACCACGTGCCGGACGTGCCGGACGTGCCGGACGTGCCGGACGTGCCGGAAGCTGCACACCATGACGGCCCAGGGGGACTTGCCGTGCGGCGGCTTGGTGGGCAGGTTCGAATTCCGACTCGAGTGCGTGATCGACCGCGGTGGTGGGAATCGATGGCATCGTGCGGGCCTCGACGGCGATCGTGATCGAGGATCCGGTGCCGCTCCGGATCATTCCACCGGTGCGCCGGGCGTCGCCGCAGGCGCCGTAAGGACCGCTGGAGGACCACCCTTGAGGGAGGGACCGAGAAGTGAACTTCTGGGAGTACCTGGGCACCCGCTACCAACAGCTGCTGGTGGACGCGTATCAGCACGCCAGCGCCGTCTTCCAGTGCATGGTCGCCGCCACGGTGCTCGGGGTCCTGATCGGCGTCCTCACCTACCGCACCGAGTGGGCGGGAAACCTCGCGATCACCACGACCGCAAGCATCCTCACCGTCCCCTCCCTGGCCCTCATCGGCCTGCTCGTCCCGGTCGTCGGCCTCGGCGTCGCGCCGACCGTCATCGCGCTGACGCTGTACGGGCTGCTGCCCGTGGTCCGCAACGCGGTCGTCGGATTACGCGGGGTCGATCCGGCACTCGTCGAAGCCGCCAAGGGCATGGGGATGTCGCGGTTCACCCGGCTGTTCAGGGTCGAACTGCCGCTCGCCTGGCCGCCGATCCTCACCGGCGTCCGGGTGGCGACCCAGATGCTGATGGGCATCGCGGCGATTGCGGCCTTCGCCTCGGGGCCCGGGCTCGGCAACCAGATCTTCCGCGGGATCTCCAGCCTGGGCAGTGCGAACGCGCTCAACGAAGTACTCTCGGGGACGCTCGGAATCGTCGTCCTGGCCCTGCTGTTCGACGCCGGGTATGTGGTGATCGGACGGCTCACCATCTCACGGGGGATCCGTGGCTGAACCTGCCGAAACCGCCGAACCCACCGCCCAGGCTTCCGCAGCCGCGGAGTATGCCGGGCTCGCCCAGCCGGCCGAAGCCGGCGCGAGTATCCGACTGGACAACCTCACCAAGCGCTACCCGGACAGCCCCGCTCCGGCCGTGGAGGACGTGACCCTGGACATCGCGGCGGGCGAGACCGTGGTCCTCGTGGGTCCCTCGGGCTGCGGCAAGAGCACCACCCTCAAGATGATCAACCGGCTGATCGAGCCGACCTCGGGGCGGATCACGATCGGCGGCGAGGACGTCACCCGCATCGACCCCGTGGCGCTCCGCCGCACCATCGGCTACGCCATCCAGGCCACCGGCCTGTTCCCGCACATGACTGTTGCCGAGAACATCGCGCTCGTACCGAAGATGGCCGGCTGGCCCCGGGCGAAGGTGCGAGACCGGGTCGAGGAGATGCTCCATCTGGTCGGGCTGGATCCTGGGGAGTTCCGCGGCCGCTATCCGCGCCGGCTCTCCGGCGGCCAGCAGCAGCGGGTCGGGGTGGCGCGGGCGCTGGCCGCCGACCCGCCCGTGCTGCTGATGGACGAGCCGTTCGGGGCCGTCGACCCCATCACCCGCGACCGCCTTCAGGACCAGCTCATCCGGCTGCAGCGAGAGCTGCGCAAGACGATCGTCTTCGTCACCCACGACTTCGACGAGGCCATCAAGGTCGGCGACCGGATCGCGGTGCTGCGCGAGCGGTCGCACATCGCCCAGTTCGACACTCCGGAGGCGATCCTGACCAGCCCGGCCGACGACTTCGTCGCCGGATTCGTGGGCGCGGGCGCCGGGGTGAAGCGACTGCAGCTCAAGCGCGTACGGGACGTGGAACTCGGCGACGTCCCGACCGCCACCGTCGACGACCCGCTGGAGACCGTCCTGGAGCTGCTGCGCGCGGGCTCCGCCCCCGCCGGTCTACTGCTGTTGCTGGACCGGGACCGGCGCCCGCACACCTGGCTGCGGCGCGAGGACCTGACACGCGCCCAGAGCGCGCAGCCCGCCACGGAGCCCTTGCCCTTGTCGGCGGGCCTCCCGGTACGGGGCCGGATCGGAGTGGAAGCGACGCTGCGGGACGCGCTGGAGGCGCTGCTGGGCGACGGCTCGGGCCGCGTCGCGGTCACCGGGCAGGGCGGCGAGTACGTCGGCGTCGCGGGCATGGCGACGCTGCTGAACGCCATGAACGGGGCGCCGGAAGAGCGGCGGGCTGAGGAGGCTCAGCGGACCGGCCGGGGTGAGCCCTCGTGAGCCGGAGCGAGGTCAGCGGCAGGGGTGGCGGCGGGGCCGGTGGCAGGGCGGCTCCCGAGGCCGGTCACGGGGCTCCGGGGCCGGACGGGCGTGGTACCGGGCTCGGCGCACCCGACCGGGTCCCACCCCGTGTCCCGGCTATCACCTGGCAGAAGCTGGTGACGGTGCCGGCCTTCGTCGCGACGGCCCTCGGAGCCACCGCTCTGTATCTCAGCACCGCCGAGCTGGACTCGATCGCCAGGAACTCCCTCTCCGGCGGCATCGTGGGCATCACTCTCCGCCAGCAGACCGAACTCGTGGCGATCTCCACCTTTTTCGTGCTCGTCATCGCGATCCCGCTGGGCGTGGCGCTGACCCGCAGCGGCCTGCGCCGGGCCGCCCCGCCGATCGTCGCCGCGGCCAATGTCGGCCAGGCGACTCCGGCCCTGGGCCTGCTGGCGCTGCTGGTGATCTGGCTCGGCATCGGCCGGCGGGCGGCGCTGATCGGCATCGTGGCGTTCGCGGTGCTGCCGGTGCTGAGCAACACCGTCGCCGGGCTGAAGGCCATCGACCCGGCGCTCGTGGAGGCGGCGCGCGGCATCGGGATGCCGCCGCGCCTGGTGCTGTTCCGGGTCGAACTGCCGCTGGCCGTACCGCTGATCCTGGCAGGCATACGGACCGCGCTGGTGCTGAACGTCGGCACCGCGACGCTGGCCACCTTCGGCGGCGGAGGCGGCCTCGGCGACCTGATCTCCTCCGGCATCACCAACCAGCGCATGCCGGTGCTGGTGCTCGGCTGCGTGCTGACGGTCGCCATGGCACTGATCGTGGACTGGCTGGGGATGCTCGTCGAGATGCTGCTGCGCCCGCGCGGCCTGGAGGTGGACTGATGCGCCTGTCCCGGGTACGGGCCGCTGCCGCGGGCGCTTGCGCGCTGCTCCTTGCCGCCGCGGGCCTGAGCGGCTGCGGGCTGACCAGCGGCAGCCCGCTGGCCGACTCGGTGCGGCCGGGCTCGATCGGGAAGGGGCGGCCGCTGGCGGGCGCCCGGCTGACCGTCACCTCAAAGGAGTTCACCGAGCAGATCATCCTGGGCCAGATCATGGGGCTGGCCTTCAAGGCGGCCGGCGCGGAAGTCCTGGACCGGACGAACATCCAGGGCTCGATCGGTGCCCGCGAGGCGGTCAAGTCCGGTGCGGCGGACGGGATGTACGAGTACACGGGCACGGCCTGGATCACGTACCTCGGGCATACCCGGCCGATCGTCGACCCGTACGGGCAGTGGGAGGCCGTACGCGACGAGGACCGCGGCCACGGCATCACCTGGCTGCCCGCGGCCCCGCTCGACAACACCTACGCGCTGGTCGCGAACCAGGCGAACGCGCAGCAGTACCGGCTGCGCACCCTCTCCGATGTGTCACGTCTGGTGAAGAAGGACCCGGGCGCAGCCACGATCTGCGGGGGGAGCGAATTCGCGGTGCGCGAGGACGGCCTGCCGGGCGTGGCGAAGAAGTACGGCTTCACCCTCCCGCCCGGGAACTTCAAGAAGATGGACGACGGAGTCGTCTACACCCAGGTCGCCAAGGGCGCCGCCTGCACCCTCGGGGTGGCCGCCACCACCGACGGCCGCATTCCGGAGCTGAGGTTGAAAGTGCTGGAGGACGACCGGCACTTCTTCCCGAACTACAACGCGGCGCCGGAGATGAACAGCGGCGCGATGCAGAAGTACCCCGCCATCGCCGAGATCCTCGCCCCGATCAGCAGGCGGCTCACGTCGGCGGAGGCCCAGCGGCTGAACGCGCGGGTGGATGTGGGAGGGGAGGACCCGCACGAGGTGGCGAAGGACTGGCTGGTGCGGAAGGGCTTCATCCGGGAGGGCTGACAGACGGTCAACGGTCTCGCCGGGCTGGCCGGCGAGGCCGGGTTCGTTGAAGTGGGCCCGATGCTGCGCGAGCCCCGTGAGGAGGAACGGCACCGCCGGGGCCGTCTGCTGAGGTCGCCGAGGTGACCGCGTGGCTGAAGTCGGCCGGGCCTGAAGGTCACCGCCACCACGCGCCACTACACCGCCGTCACCGGTGACGTGGCGGCCGCCGAGAAGGCGTCCGGCACTCAGCCGCAGCCGCAGGATGAGCTGCTTGACGATGGGCCTGGTGGAGGTCCCAACATGCCTGCCTCCAAACCATCCTGACGAGGTATGTGGGTGCGGGGGTACGCGGGGTCCCACCGCGCAGTTACAGGGGGCGTGGAATCTTGCCCCTGCTTCCGCTGGTTCGCTGACGCCTCGGGCCGAGGTCTTGTGACCGTGTGACAAGGGGTAAGGCCAAGAAAGCGAAGAGTAACCAGCCAGCCAACCGCCGCTCCCACGCAGCATCCCGGACGAGTATCCGCCCGGCCTGAACGTCCGTTTCATGGGCATCAGCGATCAGGCCGTCATGCGCTACGTCGTCACCGCCCACTACAGCGCCGCGATCCTCGTGCCCGACGCGATGGGGCTGCTGGAGAACGTTGAGATTGCGAGGTATGACACGTGATTCCCGCCGTGTTGCATCCGATTCCCGTCCCTGTTCAGGCCCCGCACACATCGGGTGTTCTGGGAGCATCGGCCCTCACCCCCATGGGCACCACCAGGGGCACCGAGCAGTTGTACTGCCCCCCGCCAGTCCGTGATGATCCGGTGCTGGCGGACGAGATCAACCGGCGCATCCTGGTCTGGATGGACGAAGTGGGGCTCGGCGCCGAGCAGCACCACGAAGGTGTGCTGGCCCACGACCCCGGACGGGGCACGGTCCTGTGCCATCCGGGCTGTGACGACATCGAGCGGCTGATGGCCCCCGCGAAAATGGTCGTCGCCGAGACAGCGGTCGACGACTACTTCTGCGAAACCAACAGGTACCGGGACCGGGCGGACCAGAGCATCGGGCCCAACCTGTCCCTGGCTCAGTCCGCCATCGACCCGCCCCGCCTCACCGGGGAACTCCAGGCCACGTGGGAGAAGCACCGCGACAGCCAGCCGGTCATCAAGGCCCAGCATCAGGCGATGAACCACCTCGCCCGCTACGCCACGCCGGCCCAGCTCAAACGCGCCCAGCACGATATCGCGCAGCTCTACCTCGGATATCAGGCCGAGAATGGGTGGCGTATCGCCGGCCAACTGCCGCCTGTATGGCAGTACCTCGCCAACCGGCAGATGAACTCCTTCCGGCCCTGCCTGACCCTCACCGACAGCGTCGACGGATACGAGATTCCCCCACAGCTGTACGCGCACCCGCTCGTTCAGGACGCCACCGCCACAGCGTCCCTGGCCACCACCCTGGTCAACGACGTGTACTCCACGCTGCGTGAGCTCCGCGCAGACGGCCTTCCGTTCAACCTTCCCTGTGTCATCGCCGCCGACGAACACCTCCCTCTCGACGAGGCGTTCCGCAAAGCCGTCCGGATCCACAACGACCTCATGCACGCCTTCGAAGAATCCGCAGCGGCAGCCATGGCCGCCGTGCCCGAGCCCACCGTCGTCCGCTACCTGACCGGCGTGTGGAACTGGATGGGCGGGAACCGGGAATGGCACGCCACCAGCACACGCCACCAGGTCACCGACACCCAAGGAACGTCAGCATGAGCCCGCACAGGCAAGCGCACATCCCCGCCCAAATCCCGAACCCGATCATCGGGACCGGCTACCAGCAATCGGTCGCCACCTACTGGAACAGGGAACGAAACCCGGTCAACCTCCGGCTCGGAGAGATCGACGAGCTCTTCCACCATCACTACGGCATCGGCGACGTCGACTGGTCCGTTCTCGAGGGTGACCCGGACACGATCGAACAGCGGACGATCGCGGAAATGCACCGGCTCGAGACCGCCCAGGCAAACTTCCTCCTCGACCGCTTCGGCGACATCAAGCCCCATCACAGGGTGCTGGACGCGGGCTGCGGGCGGGGCGGGTCGTCGATCATGGCCCATGAGCGGTTCGGCTGCGAGGTGGACGGCATCACCATCTCCCGCCACCAGGCCGACTTCGCCACCCAGCAGGCGGCCAAGCGCGGAATCTCGGGCAAGGTCAGGTTCCACCTGAAGAACATGCTTGACACCGGGTTCCCGTCGGGCACCTACCAGGCGATCTGGAACAACGAGTCCACGATGTACTGCAACCTCTTCGACCTGTTCGCCGAGCATGCTCGTCAGTTGTGTCGCAACGGCCGGTACGTGACGATCACCGGCTGCTACGACGACACCTACGGACTGCCGTCCAAGGCCGTTTCTACGATCAACGCGCACTACATCTGCGACATCCATCCCCGGTCCATGTACTTCAAGGCGATGGCGGCCAACCGGCTGGTGCCGGTTGAGGTCGTGGACCTCACGCAGGCGACGATCCCCTACTGGGAGCTGCGGAAGAAGTCCAGCGTGGCCACTGGCATCGAGGACGTATTCCTCGAGGCCTACACGGGCGGCAGCTTCCAGTACATGCTGATCGCCGCCGACCGGGTGTAGGCCGATGCCGGGCCGGGCGTTGCCGGCGGTGCCGCGCGGGTGGTGCGACCTCGACGGTCTACAGACGGTGCCTCCGCGACAGCGGTGAGCGCCGCTTCAGGAGTTCGGGTGATCACCATGGCTCATGTTCTGCTGAGCGCTGTCGTCTCTGGTCCAGGGGGAGCGCCACTGCCGCCCCCGGCTGTCACAGGCACAGCACGCTGGCTCCCAGGACCGCCGGGTTCGGGGGCGAGCTCGGCGTCCGGCTCCGTCGGGCAGCAGCCGGCCGCGCAGTGCTCCCGCCAGGCCGGGTAGGTCACACCCGCACTCCTTGAGCATTTCCGCGCTGCTGACGGCGAGCGGCGGCGGCATCCAGCAGCTCGCCCACCGTACGCTCCCCGGACCCGCCGTCATCGGGTACGCGGACGCCGAGCAGGCGTCGCTGGAGTTCGGTGCGCAGAAGGGGGTCGTCGTCGCGGAGCAGGCGCAGCAGGAGGTTGTCCTTTTCAGCGGTGTCCAGGGCGGCAACCGCAGCGGCCAGGTCCCGGGCCTCTTCGCCCTCCGGCCGGGGTTGGCCGGCTCCACTGGCCTGGACGGCGACCGCCAGGAGGTCGTCGTCCAGGCGCAGGAAGTCGGCCAGGGCACGCTGCGGTGCGCTCAATTCGCCGAGGCCTGAGGGCACCGGCGGCTCCAGTTCTGCCTCGGTGTCTTCGTCGAAGGCGTACTCGTCCCGCTCCCACGTGCCGATCCCGGCAAGCCAGGCCACGTACAGCGGCCGCAGATCGCCGCCCGCCAGCTCGCCGCGGACGCCGACGATCGCGGACAGCGGCGTCTCTGCCGTCTCGTCCCAGTCGCCCCCCTCATCCTCGCTGCACATATCGAGGATGAGGTGGCTGTCATGGGTCCACGCGCGCAGGGCGTCCCCGAGGCGGAATCGCTCGACGACCCGCGCGGGCAGCGCGCGGACAGGGAAGCGGAGCATGATCCGCCGGGTGCCCCAGTCGGCGCGGTACAGGTGAGCGTCGTAGAAGCGCTCCATCAGCTTCGCAGGATCGCCCCGGAAGTCACCCCAGTGGTACTCGTTGGTGAAACTCGTCGCAGTGATCAGCGCCCTGGTAGACAGTTCTCGGACGGACGCCTGCTGCTCGGTCCTCAGGGGCCGGTCGATGGCCAGGAACTCGTAGTACTGGTACTCGCTCACCCGCCTGAGCCTACGCGGAACGCGGATCCCGCTTGGACGCGGCCGAAGACGCAGAGCTGCTCGTGCTACGGCACGAGAACACGGTCTGCGCCGGCGACTGCCGACCCGGTCCGCTACGAGCCAGCGGCGCAGGGCGCTATCCCGATACAACTCGACCAGGTCGGCAGTGTCGGCCAACCTCCACGGACGCAGAAGGAGAGCGGGCAGGCCTGGCAGTCGTGGGCCCTGCTGTGCCTGGTGATCACGGCACGGTACAGCCGTCGGAATCTTCCCCGATGGTGTGGGAGCGCGGGGCTCGTCGCAGGTCATATCGTCGACAGTGGGCCGGGGCCGGCGGTGCCCCGGTGACAAGGTCCGGGAGACGGTCCGATGTGCCAACCCATCGAACCGGCTCAACCGCTCAACACCGGCGGAGCACGGCTCCGAGAAGAGGAGTGAACCATGGGGCGAGTGACCGTACGACGGCGGGTTCTGCGCATTCGGGAGGGGGCGGCCTCGCATCGCCCGGACACCCTGGCCGCCGAGGAGCCGATGGAGATCCGGGTCGGCGGGCGCCCGCTCACCGTGACCATGCGCACCCCGGGCGACGACTTCGACCTCGCGGCCGGATTCCTGGTGAGCGAGGGCGTGGTGCACGCTGCCGACGACGTGGCCGGGATCCGCTACTGTGCGGGCGCCACGGCCGATGGCGGCAACACCTACAACGTGGTGGACGTCGTCCTGGCCCGGGGTGTGGCCGCTCCCGACGCGTCGCTGGAGCGGAACTTCTACACCACGTCCTCATGCGGGCTGTGCGGCAAGGCCAGCCTGGACGCGGTGCGCACCCAGGCGGCGTGGTCCGTTGCCGAGGACCCGCTGCGCATCGGACCGGAGGTGCTGACGGCCCTCCCCGACCGTCTGCGGGCGGCCCAGCGGGTGTTCGACAGCACCGGCGGTCTGCACGCCGCCGGACTCTTCTCGGCCGACGGGGAGCTGCTGTGCCTGCGGGAGGACGTCGGTCGGCACAACGCCGTGGACAAGGTCGTCGGCCACGCCCTGCGGTCGGGACTGCTGCCGCTGCGCGAGACGGTGCTGATGGTGAGCGGCCGGGCCTCGTTCGAGCTGGTGCAGAAGGCGCTGATGGCCGGAATCCCCATGCTGGCGGCCGTCTCCGCCCCGTCCTCGCTCGCAGTGGACCTGGCCGCGGACAACGAGCTGACCCTGGTCGGTTTCCTGCGCGGCGCCTCGATGAACGTCTACACCGGCGCCGAGCGCCTGCAGCCACTGCCCGTGGCCTGACATGCCCCACCGCTGCATGCCCTCGATGACGCGGCTGCCTCACCGAAGGCCGCATGCCGCACGCACGTGCGCGTCGTCGGTATGTGCCGCGGTTGGCACGGACCCCGATCAAAGATCGGGCAACACAGCACTGAGGAATGACCCGGCCCGCCAGGCCTTCGTGACCGAGATGGTCGGGCCGAAGGCCTGGCGAGCCGGGTTCCCAGGAACTCGGCAGCCGCTGTTGGCCTGGGACTTGCGGTCGGGGTCAGGCGGGGCGGGATCCTGACGCGCATCGCGGACATAAGGCCAGGATGGACGGCTGCTCGCCCGGCGGGGCAAGGATCTCGTGCCACCCGGCGAACAGGGTGTCGCACGCGAGCTGCTGGAACTTCGGGTCTCGCCCGGCCACCTCGTACACGGAATCCGCAAGACTGCCCGACCGCAAGGTCTCCACCAGGGGCGGAAGGCTGAAGTACCGCACTGCATGCCCCTCAACGCTCCATCACCATGCCACCCCGAGGCGACAGGGAGCGCAACATACCGGTTGCCCGTCCGCCGTACCAGCCAGAGCGCGTTGGCGCCCCCGCGCGCGCCCCCAGTGGCGCGTACCGGTTGAGGGGCCTGGAACCAGGCACTGCTCCCTGCGGGGACTTATCCGACATTCCGCCTTTATGGCGTTCGTCGCCTGTGTGGTCAGATGCCCACACATCGCCGCGCCTTGAGCGATCGAACCGTGCACACACCGCCGCGTCGCTGTTCACCGCCAAGCGGCTCACGGCCCGCAGGAGCACAGTTACCGCGGCGCGTGATGGTCAACGGGTGTTCATTCGATGGCATCTCCGCGTTCCGTGTGATCCGTCACATTGTCGACGTCTGGCATCGACCAGACCCCGACAGGTAATTTCGCCGCAGCCCGTACCTGCTCCGGGCGAGGCTGCGTCTCATCCCGGCGCGGCCTGAACCTCACCCCCCACCTACCAGTAAATACGCCTGAATCAGACATAACCAGACCAATGGTCACTAATAGTGGCCGGGTTGCCGGGACAGAGCGGACGGCGACCAGTCGCCCGTGTGACGCGGCCTGCGCGCGCCGTGAGGAGACCTCGAAGCGCAGCAACGCGGGCCCGCGACATTCGCGCGGCAGACCGCACCCCTATCCCGTCTTCGCCGGCCCGACGGTGGCCACTGGGAGACACCGAAGGCCGTCTACTTCGACAGGCAAGAAATCGGAGCTATCGGCTGTGACCATTGCACACGTCAGTCGACGATCACCCGCACCGGTGATTCTC
Organism: Streptomyces sp. HSS9-12; assembly: GCF_054963655.1. Taxonomy (NCBI): domain Bacteria; kingdom Bacillati; phylum Actinomycetota; class Actinomycetes; order Kitasatosporales; family Streptomycetaceae; genus Streptomyces; species Streptomyces sp. HSS9-12. Next base: position 19,947 of record NZ_JBUEGC010000026.1, read on the forward strand.
TCCGTCCTGGCGCTGTGCGCCGCGACCTTCGGCATCGTGAACTTGCCCTTCTCCGACGGACGGGCCGACGCGACGACGCCGCTCAACCTGACCGGATACGTCAACCCGTTCATCGGAACCGACACGAGCACCACCGTGACCCATCCGGTGCGTCAGGGTGCCGGCGGGAATACCCACCCGGCGGCCATGGCGCCGTTTGGAATGGTGCAGTTCGGGCCGGACACGCCCAACGCCGTTCCCGGCGCCAAAATCCCGTTCGGCTACCGTAAAAGCGAGCCCTTGATCAAGCAGTTCAGCTTGACCCACTTCAACGGCGCGGGCTGCCCCAACAATGAGAACATCCAGATCATGCCGAGCACCGTCAAATCTCCGTCGGAGAAACACTGGCGCTTCGCATTGCCCAAGAGCAAGGAGATAGCAAGGCCCGGGTACTACCAGACGACTTTGACCGAGACGACCCCTGCCGGCGTGGCCCGCCCCACAACGGTGAAGCTCAGCGCCACCCAGCGCACTGGCGCGGCACAGTTCTCCTTTCCGCAGACCACCACCTCCCGAATTCTGATCAATACTGCCGGCAATGCCACACGCACGGTTGATCATTCCGCACCGACCACCGTCAGGCGCGGCCCAGACGGGGAAGTCGAGGTGACCGGATGGACACAAGCCGGCCGCTTCTGCCCCAACCCATCACAGAAGAGTAAGTTCAAGATTTACTTCGTGATGAAGTTCGACCAGGGCGACCGCATGCCCACCGGGTACGGTACGTTCAAGGACGGCGCCACTCTTGACGCGACCAGTGGTGAGCTGAAAGTCAGCGCCGGCACAAACAGTGGCGCCTACGTCACGTTCGACACGCGCAGCGTCCAGACCGTCAACCTCAAGGTCGGCCTGTCGTTCGTAAGCCTCGACGGCGCCCGGGCCAATCTGGACAAAGAGCAGCCGGCCGGCACCACCTTCAGCGATGTGGTGAGCCAAGCCGACAACGCCTGGGACCGGAGCCTGAACAAGATCCAGGTCACCGGCGGCTCCACCGCCGATCTGGAGAAGTTCTACACATCGCTGTACCACGTGATGCAGAACCCCAATGTGGCCAGCGATCTGGCGTACGGCACCGTGCCCGCCCGTTACGTGGGCTTCGACGGTGCGGTCCACACGGTCCCCGCGGGAATGGACGCCGTGTACCAGAACTTCTCGGGATGGGACATCTACCGGTCCTGGGCGGCGCTCGCCGCGCTCATCGTGCCCGATGTCATGACAGACGTCGTCAAATCCATGGTGCTCGACGGAGTCCAGGGCGGTCTGCTTCCCGAGTGGTCGGAGCAGAGCACCGAGACGTACACCATGAACGGCGATCCCGGCCCGATCGTCATCTCAAGCGCCTATGCCTTCGGCGTACGCGACTTCGACACGACGACCGCGCTGAGCCTGATGCGGAAGAACGCCAGTGGCGGTTCCTTCAGCCAACCGGCCGAAGGGCGCTCCTCGTGGTTCGAAGCAAAGAAGATCCGGACGCATTCGGATAAATACCTTCACCTCGGTTATGTTCCGGGCAAGGCATCGGACTCGCTGGAATACGCGGCGTCGGACTTCGCCATCGCCCAGTTCGCCAAGGCACAGGGCGCCCCTGACTGGTCCACATACATGCGGCGCGCCCAAAACTGGACGAAAGTGTTCAACCCGGCCTCGCGCTACATCCAACCGCGCCAGGAGAACGGGGAATGGACCCCGGACTACGACCCGGCCTCGGGTGACGGCTTCACCGAAGGAAGCGGGGCACAGTACACGTGGATGGTCCCGTTCAATTATCAGTCCCTGTTCGACCTGATGGGCGGTCGGGCGACCGCGATCCGGCGGCTCGACCACCACTTCACCAAGCTCAACCACGGACAGACGGGACCGTACTTCTACATCGGCAACGAACCCGAGCACAACGTACCGTGGGCGTACAACTTCGCCGCCCACCCCTCAGGAACGAGCAGTGCGGTGCGGCGGATCATGAACGAGTTCACGACCGATCCAGGCGGACTGCCCGGCAACGACGACCTCGGTGCCACCTCTGCCTGGTACGTATGGGCGGCCCTGGGCATGTACCCGGTCACTCCGGGCGCGGACACCCTCGCCCTGCACGGCCCGCTGTTCTCCTCGGTGCTCATCCATCGCACCGCCGGCAACATTCAGATCAACGGCACCGGCGCCGGGCCCGGCGCGCAGTACGTTCAGAGCCTGTCCGTCAAGGGCACTCCGACAAGCCACAACTACATCCGCTACCGGGACATCGCCAGCGGAGGCACGCTGGACTTCACGATGGGCTCCTCCCCCAGCGCCTGGGGAACCGCTCCCGGCGACGTGCCGCCCTCGTTCACCGACGGTTTCACCTCCACGGATCCCCAGCCTCCGCGCCGATCCTGAGGGCGCCCGGACCGGGCCGTCAACTGATCCGGCTTGCTGCGCCTTCCGCGGTACAGGGCGACCAGGTGGGAGGTCCTGCGGGCCTGGACTGTCGGCAAGGTGGGCAGCTCGGCGTCTCCCCGAAGTCCACCGACCGGAACCCCGCGGGCCCGCGCAGCGCACTCGCATACGAGCAGATGCGCCGCCACGTAGTCGTCGCGGTGGAGCGCCAGGAGCGAACCGCCCAAGCAGGGCGGTTCGCTCCTGCTGTGTTCCGCCGTGGTGGGCCGTTCGTACGCCCCGCAGCGCACGGAGCACGGAGACGGTGTCTTCGGAGAGGACGTGCGTGCGCATCATGGACCCTATCTCCCCACCGTTCCGCTCACCGCTCCGCTGCCGCATCGACCCGGGGGAGACGGCGTACGGCGGGGACGGCCAGCAGCGCGGTGCAGACGACCAGTGTCATCAACCCGCTTGCCAGAAGGACGTGCTGTGCGCCGAACGACGCGGCGGCGGGGCCCGCGAGAGCCTGGCCGACCGGCATCATCGCGAGCGAGCCCGCCACGTCGTAGGCGTAGAGGCGGTTGAGCACGGCGGGCGGGACCTGGGTCTGTACGCTGGTCGCCCACATCACCCCCCAGAAGGCCATGGCCGCGCCCGCGACCGTCGCGCAGGTCGCCATGGCGACCACCGGCGACTGTGCTCCCACGGAAGCGGGGAAGAGGGCGAAGCCCACGAAGGCGATGGCACCGGCCCGGAGCATGAAGCGAGGGCGCAGCCGTAGCGCCAGCAGTCCGCCGCAGATGGTTCCCGCCCCCAGCGCCGAGTTGACCAGGCCGTAGGCCCGCGGGCCGTGCTCCCGGACCACCTCGGTCGCAACCAGTGGGATGGTCGGGCCCCAGACGGAAATCGTCAGCACGCACCAGATGACGATGACGCTCCACAGCCACGTGCGTGCCCTGAACTCCTGCCAGCCATCGCGAAGGTCGACCCAGAAGCCGGCGGCCCCGTGCTGAGCGGTGGCCGCCGTCGTCGTCTCCCCGGGCAGACGCATCAGCAGCAGACACAGGGCGCTGACGAGGTAGGTGCCGGCGTGCAGCGCGAAGACGCCGCCCGCGGAGGAGAAAGCGACGACCGCCAAGCCCGCGATGGCCGGTCCGGCCAGCGCCATCACCGACTCGGCGATGCGGATCGCGCCATTGGCCTTCTGGGCGTCATCCACGAGGCGCAGAATCGTACTGGCCACGCCCGGCTGGAAGACGGCCGCGGCGGCACCGTTGACCGCGCCGATCGACAGGACCTGCCACAGCGCCACCTGACCGGAGAAGAACAGCCCCGCGGCCAGCGACTGCGTACCCAGCCGGACCAGGTCGGCACCGATCATCAGCCGGCGAGTGCTGAACCGGTCGGCGAAGACCCCGCCGAACACCACCAAGGCCACGAAGAAGGCGGTTGGCGCTGCCATCGCCAGGCCGACGGCACCGGCTCCATAGCCGCTCTCGAGCAGACCGGCGGCGAGTGCGACCGGCAGCATGGTGTCGCCCAGCTTCGCCGCCGCACGGGCGGTGAAGAACAGTACGAAGCCGTGTGACCAGATGGATCTCCCGTCGAGGCGGTCGGACTCCGGGCTCTGGCTCCTGATCGAGTCATTCGCCGATGTTTCGGCCATACGCGCCGAACACTCCCCCCACCATGCAACCCACTCCGGCCCACGACGCCCCCGGTCCGTCGAGACGCGACATCGCCGCTGCTCGTCATCATGAGAAGTTCGGTGACGCCGACGCAACTTGCCCGCCCCATGCTGACCCGAACCTGATATCACCCTGACAGGACTCTGACGGAAATTCGATATCGGCGCCTCCCGGCCGGAAAACAACTGGACTTCCGCTCCGGCGGAGAGATTCACTGGGCGAGTTGATCGACTTCTACGGGGGGGTGTCGAGCAGGCATGACCGAAGACTCGGTCTTCCTCGCCGGAATCGCTTACGAACTCGGCGAACACGAACGTTCCCTGGCGGACCTCACTTCCGTACCCGCGGATACTCTCGATGGGCTGCGTGAGGTCGGCGTACGCAATTACCGAGTGAGTTCACGGACGTCCACGGCTCTGGCCCGCGCCTCGGCACTGAGGACGCTGGAAGCGGTCGCCCCGAAGCGGCGTGCCGGGATCACTCATCTGATCCATGCCACCAACAGCCACTGGGACGAGCTCGCGATGAAAGAGGTGGCCGCCGGCCGGCTCCAGCGCGACCTCGGCCTTCCGAACGCCTACCCCATCGGCGTGTCCTTCTCGTACTGCGCCAATCTGCACACCGCCCTGCACATGGCGCGGGCACTGATCGTGTCCGGCATGGCCGGTGACATCCTGGTCATCTGTGCAGACACCCGCGAGGCCACCAGCGACCGCATGGTGATCGGGAAGATCTCGGTGCACTGCGACGCCGCGAGCAGCCTGCTGGTGACACGTGACCCCCTGCCGGGCGCGGTGCGGCACCTGCACTCGGAACTGCACATCGACCCCGACCTCGCGAAGGTCGACCCGGGCGTGAATTTCATGCGCTACATGTCGGCCTTCGGCAAGGGGTGTGCGTATGCGGCGGGAAGGGCACTCGCCGCCGTCGGGTCGATACCCCAGGACATCTCCCGTGTACTTCCGAACAACTACAACAACCGCGTCAACCGGGGACTCGCGGAACTCACCGGATTCTCCGTCGACCAGGTGTACCTGGAGAACATCCCCAGGCTGGGCCACGCGCTGGCGTCCGACAATTTGATCAATCTTGTGGACGCGGCAGGGAATCGCCCGGCGGAATCAGGTGAACGCATGCTGCTGCTCGCATCCGGCCCCAGTCAATGGGGCGTGACCGTGATCGAGGCCCCCTGATGACGGCCCGCCCCGGACCCTCTCCCTACGGGTCGCACCATGACACGCTGTTCCACCACTTCCTGCTCCGGTACGCACAGGAACGCGCCGACCAGCCGGCCGTGGTCAGCCGCGACGCCACCCTCACCTATGCGGAACTGGCCGCCCGTGCCCGGACGCTCGCCGGGCAGCTGGCCGAGTGGGGAGTGGAGCCCGGCGACCGCGTCGTGCTCGGGCTCGACCCGTCCCCCGACGCCCTGGCGCTGCTGTGCGCCTGCTCCATGGTGGGCGCGGTGTTCGTGCCGGTCGGCCCCGAGGCGCCCGAGACCCGCCTCCGCTCCATCGCGGAACGCACCGAAGCCGCACTGCTCGTTGCCGAGGCCGCCTCCGTGGGACCGGCCGACCCGGAGCCCGGCCGCACCGCCCACTGGGTCAAGGCCGGCCTGAGCGACGGCACGCTGCTGTTCCGTGGGCCGCGCCGGGCACCTTCCGCCCTCGTACGCCTGGAGACGACCGAACGCGACCTCGCGTACCTGATCTTCACCTCCGGGACCACGGGCGAGCCCAAGGGCATCATGATGAGCCACGCGGCCGTACTCGCCTTCTGGCGCGCGCTGTGTGAGCACTGCGCACTGGAGGACGGCGCGCGGGTCGGCAGCTTCTCACCGCTGCAGTTCGACTTCTCCCTGCTCGACTACGGCCTCGCGCTCGGCTCCGGAGCCACGCTCGTCCTCGTCGACCGCGCGCTCTACCACCAGCCGCGCAAGATGCTCGACTATCTGGGCAGCAGCGGGGTGACCCAGATGAACGGCGTGCCGTCGCTGTGGTCCTCGATCCTGCGGTACGTGCCGCGGGAACTGCCCCGGGCCGCGGCGCTGCGCACGGTCTTCTTCGCGGGAGAGGCCTTCCCGGCGGCCGAACTGCACACGATGCGGGAGGCCTTCCCCGAGCTGAGGGTCATCAACTGCTTCGGCCACTCGGAGTCCGTGGCCTGCTCCTTCCTCGACCTTCCGAACCCGCTGCCCGCCGATGCGGACACCTTCCCCATGGGCTGGGGGCACCCGGGAGCGCAGCTGCTGTTGCTCGACGAGGACGGCAAGCCGGTCACCGAGCCGGGCCGCACCGGCGAGCTATATCTGCGCGCCGACAACCTCTTCTCCGGCTACTGGCGTGATCCGCAGGCGACCGCACGGGCCCTCGTCCCCAATCCCCTGCGGCCGGACCACGGGGAAGTGGTCTTCCGCTCGGGTGATCTGGCCGAGCTCGGCAGCGACGGCTACCTCTACTTCCGGGGCCGGTCCGACCTTCAAGTCAAGGTGCGCGGCAACCGCGTCGAGCTGGAAGAGGTCGAACGCGCACTCGGCTCCCATCCCCGAGTCGCCCAGGCCGCCGTCACCGTCTCCGGCTCCGGAGACGAGCTTCTGGCCTTCGTCACCGGGCGGAGCGGTCCCGGACACCCCGCCGAAACGCTGGACGCGGCCACGCTGCGCCAGTGGTGCGCCGGCAACCTGCCGCCCTACATGGTGCCCGGCCGGATCCACATCACCGACCGTCCGCTCCCCACCACACCCAACGGCAAGATCGACCGTGCCCGGCTGCGCGCGGAGTACGTCCAGGCCACACCCCCGACCAAAGGATCCCGATGACCACTCGGATCAGCCCCTTGGACGAATCCTCCGTCCTCGGCCATGGTCTCACCCTGGAGAGCGCCCGCAACGCGACGCTGGTACTCCGTCACGCGCACGGGGAGACCGCCACATACACCGACCTCATGAGCGCGTACGGCGCGGTGAACTTCGGGCACCTCAACCCGGAGATAGCGCCCTTCGGCGGACTGACCGCCGACGTCGCCGCCGGTGTCTATCCGCCGGAGGCCGCGACGGTCGCCGAGTGGCTCACCGACCGGCTGCGACTGCCCGAACACCAGGTGCTCTTCCAGGTCGGAGGCAGTTTCGCCGTCTCCAGCGCGCTCGCCATCGGCCAGCGCGTCCGCAGGGGAAAGGTGCTCGCCCTGGAAGGGGCCTTCCACGGACTGGGACTCGACGCGCTCGCCGCGACCTCGGCCCAGCGCGAACTCGCCCTGCAGAACACACCGTTGACCAGATCGGTCGACCCGCTGGTGACACACCTGCGTCCGGGTACGGAATTCACGGAGTGGGAAGGCGTCTCCTCCTTCATCTTCGAACCGGTTCAGGGCGCCAACGGCTACGTGCCCGTGGACCCCGACTGGCTCGCCGCCACCGTCGCGGCGGCCCGCCGGGCGGGTGCGGTCGTCATCGCCGACGAGATCCAGGCCGGCTATTACCGGCACGGCAGCCTCAGCCCCACCCGCGCCCTCGGCATCGACGCCGACATCCACCTGTTCAGCAAGTCGATGACCAACGGCCTGTACCCCTTGTCCGCCGTGGTCTATCCGAAGGCGTTCGACGGCACGGCCGGGACCGGTCTCGCTCTCGCCCACACCTTCCAGACGGGCGTGCTCGGCTTCCGTGCGGCGGCCGCCGTCGCGGACTGGATCGACAGCGGCCGGCTCACCTCACTGATGGACGGGGTAGAGGAGGCGCTCACGCTGTGCGCCAAACGCATCCAGGAGATCCCAGGGGTGCACACCGTGCATCTGACCGGTCCCGCGCTTTCGTTCGGGCACGCCAAGGCCAGTGACGTGGTACGCGGATGCGTACGGCGCCGTGTCCTGCCCTTCACCGGCGGTGCGGCCGGCGACCGCGTCCGGGTGGCCCCGCCCCTCACCATCCCGCGCGACCAGCTCACCGACGCCCTGAACGTGCTCGCAGAGGAGGTGAAACAGCCCCTCTGACCAGAAAACGGAAAATCCCCAGCATTTCGCAGGAGTTACGCAATGCAACGTGAAGAGTTCTACTCCCGTTTCTCGACCATCCTCCAGACCCTGCGGGCCCCCCGGGAACTACCGGTACCCGGGCCCCGGGACAATCTCTGGGACCTCGGTTATCTGGACTCCTTCGCGATGGTGGAAGTCCTGATACACCTGGAAGAGCTCATTGGGCGGGAGATCGTCCTGACCGCAGACTCCCTGCGCACGTTCCACACCCTGGAGCGCATCTACGACACCTACGTCGGCGATGCCGGGTCCGACACGGTGACGACGGCGGACGGGGTGTCGGCATGAACGCGTCGTACACCGAAGAACGGATCGACGAGATCCGCAAGAGCTTCACCGCGTTCGGCTGCGCCCAGCTCAGGGACGCCGCGCCGAAGTACGTCGAGGTGGTGGCCTGGCCACTGGAGCGCCGCACCTCGGTGACCCATCTTGCGGGCCCCGCCTTCCCGGTCGCCACCGACAACGACATGCTGCCGATGCTCCAGGCCCTCGACGCCACCCCGCCCGGCCACGTTCTCCTGGCCACCAACACCGCGGAGCGCTCCGAGGCGCTGGCCGGCGACATCCTGGGCACGGCCGCCGCCGCGCAGCGCCTGGGCGGCCTGGTGGTCAACGGGGCCGTGCGCGACCTGGGCTTCCTCCGCGGCCTGGACCTGCCCGTGTACTCCACCGAGGTCAACATCATCTCGGCGAAGACCGCCCTGGTCCCCGCGGTCGAACTGCCCATGACCATCGAAGTCCCCGCCGTCGACGCCGACCGGGGCGGCAGCACTCCCCTCGAAGTCTCCGCGGGCGACTGGGTGTTCGGTGACGAGGACGCCGTCGTGGTGGTGCGCGAGCGCCATCTCTCGGCCGTCTTCAACGCGGCACGCCTCCTGCGCGACCAGGAGGAGCAGCTGCGCCGGGCCGTACGGGGCGGAAGCCGGCTCAGCGAGGTCTGCGGTCTCCACGACTACCTGGCAGGACGCCGCCCTCTGCGCATGGACATCTGATGGTGATCACGACGACGACGGTGGCGGCCGGGGAGGTGGGCTCCCGGGACTTCGACGCCTCCCTGCACCAACATCACCCCTGGGAGTACTACGCCTGGTTCCGTGAGAACCAGCCCATCGGCTGGTCGGACGTCCACCGCTGCTTCTTCGTGCACAGCCACGCCCTGGCCGAGCAGGTGTTCCGCGGGCCCGACTTCACCGTGGAGTACCCCTTCCGCCGCAGCCAGCAGGTCCTCGGGCCCACCCTGGTCGACACCGACGGCCCCGACCACACCCGGCTGCGGCCCTTCGTCAACGCCGACCTGACGGGCAAGAGCGTACGGACGCTGATCGAGCGTGTCGTACGGCCCGTGGCGGCGGAGCTGGCCGAGCGGATGGTCGCCCACGGCTCGGGCGACTTCATCGAACACTTCGCGCAGGAGCTGCCGCTGCGCGTTGCGATGGCGGTGACCGGCCTCGACCAGGACGATCGCCACTGGCTCGCCGAGCGACTGCGGCCCATCATCGACTACCTCGACCGGACGAGCGCTCCGCTCGCCCCCGCCGCGGACGCACGGGAGGAACTGGAGGCCTATACCGCCGAAGTTCTGCGGAAGGGTGTGGGGAGCGGGCGCGGCGGTCTGATGGGGCGCTGCGCGGAGCGCGAAGGGCTGGACATCTCCGACGGGGAGATCGTACGGACCGCGACCCTGCTGCTCAGCGCGGGCACCGAGACGACCATCTGCTCGCTCGCCAATGCCCTGGTGTGCATGTTCACCGTGGACGGCGTCCAGGAGGAGCTGCGGGAGGGCCGCCTGTCCGTCCAGGACTTCGTCCACGAAGTCCTGCGCTGGGAGCCGCCCATGCACTTCACTCTCCGCTATGCCCGTCACCAGACGGAACTCGGCGGTGTGGCGATTCCGGCGGGCGCGGGAGTCCAGGTGAACCTTGCCGCGGCCAACCGGGATTCGGAGGTGTTCAAGGACGCGGCGAGCTTCCTGGCGGGCCGCACCGAGCGCTCCGAGCTGACGTTCGGCCGCGGCCGGCACACCTGCCCCGGCAACCGGCTGGCCGTCGCCGAGATCCAGTACGCTCTCGACGAACTGCTCAAGCGCACCGCGGCCATGGAAACGCCCGGCGGAGCAGCTCCGCCACCGGTCACGGGCGTGACGTTCCGCAGGCCCCGCACCCTTCCTGTCGTCCTCAGGACCGCCGAGTGAGAGCGAGACCCATGGATTTCCACCACGAGGTATTCGACTCGATCGCCGCCCACTGCACCCGGCTGGGCTTCGCCATGTCGTGCGAGCCGCGCACCGGAGCACTGCTGCGGACACTCGCGGCGGCCAAGCCCGGCGGCCGCGTTCTGGAACTCGGCACGGGCGCGGGCATGTCCACCGCGTGGCTGCTCGGCGGAATGACCACCAACAGCACCCTGCTCACCGTGGAGAACGACAAGTCGCTCGCGGACGTGGCCGAGCAGCACCTCGGGCACGATCCACGTGTGCGATTCGTCCACGACGACGCTGGGGCGCTGCTGGACGGCCTCGACTGCGAGCACTTCGACCTGATCTTCGCGGACACCTGGGTCGGCAAGTTCGAACGGCTCGACGAAACGCTGGAACTGCTCGCACCGGGAGGGCTCTATGTGGTGGACGACCTGTTGCCACAGCCCACCTGGCCCGAGGGACACGGCCCCCGGGCGGATGCGCTGAAGGAGCGCCTGCTCGCCGACGAGCGCCTGGCGACCACCCACTTGGACTGGTCCTCCGGCGTCCTCGTCGCCACCCGCGTCTGAGCACGATCCATAGGGGCCGGGGGCCGACGGCCATCACCGTCGGCCCCCGGCCTTGGGGCACCTCCACAGGTGCATCGCCCGGCGTCAGCTGGGGAGCATCCCGGTCAGAGCCCGAGCAGGGACCGTACGGAACGCGGCCAGCCCTCGACCGAGTGGCCGTGCCGGTGCCGCAGGGCGATCACGATCCGGTCCAGGCCGAAGGCCATGCAGGCGCTGTGCGCCACCGCTCCGTCCGGGAGCACCAGGCCGAATGCCTCCCCGAAGTGCTCCTTGTGACAGTTGGCGGACGCCACCGACTGCACCAGGCCATCGGCCAGCTCGGTGGTCGACTCCCACTTGAGCTTCTCGGTGCGCTGCACAGCCGCCATCAGACGTCCCGGGCGCCCGAAGAAGGGGTCGTTGGCCGCGACCACCTCGGTGTCGAGCCCCAGCTCCCGCAGCCAGGCATCGGCCGCCGCCAGCGCCTTGTCGCGCCACGGTGCGACGGTGTCCGGGGCCCCGAAGCGCACGATCTCGTACATCCGGAACGAGCGGAGACGACCGGTCTCCGTGGTGGCCTCGCCCCGGTAGCAGGGGGCTTCCACGCTCAGGGAGCGCTCGCCCACGATGGTCTCTCCCGCGACCAGCGGATACAGGTGATGACAGGCTGCCGAGGTCAACACCAGGTCCGTGGGACCCGGTTCGCCGCCGTCCGGCGCACCGTGCACGGTGCCGAGCAAGTGGGGGAACGACTCCGGATAGCCGGCCCGCTCCGCCGTGGCACGGGCGATGACCGGCGGTGCGATGTAGTGCTCTTCGCTCTCGGCGCCGAAAATCCCCGCGATACCGGCGCGCAGACCGTCCAGGATGCCGTTGTCCTCGCTCGGGGTGAGCACCACACCGGGGGCGGGAGCGCCGGGGGTTCGCGGCAAGGACGCCGTCATCTCTCTCCTCGGGACAGCAGCAGCAGCTGGGCGTTGGAGGCCAGCAGCCGGCCATTACCGATCATCAGCGGGGCGGAGTACGTGTCGCGCAGGATCCGGGCGATCGAGTACGGACCGTGCTCGACGAATCCAGCCATCCCGCAGATCCGCAGGGCAAGTTGGGCGACTTCGATGGCGGCCTCGGAGATCGAGACCTTGAGAGCGTTGAGCTGGACACCCAGGCCCATCGTCGGCACCTGCCCCGCCTCCAGGACCGGCGTCGCGGCCACTGCGGCGGCTTCGAGCTGGGCGCGCATTCCGGTGAGCCTGGCGTGCGCCTGGGCCAGCTCCGGGACCTGGACGACCGTCCCCGCGCTGGACTTCTGCCGGACGTAGAGAACCGCACGGTGTACCGCCTCGGCGGTGAGCCCGGTCCATACCCCAGCCCACAGCAAGTGGGAGAGCGGCACCATGGTGGCGGCCGCGATGTCCTGGAAGGGCGCCGGCAGAATCTGCGACTCGTCGAAACGCGCGCGCAGGCGGAAGGCCGCGCTGCAGGTCCCGCGCATGCCGAGCGTGTCCCACTCGCCCGCCTGCTCCAGCGCGGTCTGCTCACGGGTGACCAGAACGGCGACCTGGCTGCTCGCGGCGGCGTCGACGGAACGGCGCGCCGTGATCAGATACGCGTCCGCATGTGCCCCGTACGAGACGGTGGTGCCGTCCTTCTCCAGCGTATGAGTGCCGTCGTCTCCGCCGGCGACGCCGGTACGGGAGCGGCGCAGATCGCCGCCCACACCGCGCTCGCTGGTCACCGAGGCGATCAGCCAGCGGTCGGCAATGGCCCGGCGCAGCAGTGGCGAGTCCGAATGGTGCCTGACCAAACAGGCCAACTGGGCCTGATGCATGGCCCAGATCATCGCCGCGGAACCGCATCCGCGGGCGAGCCGCTCGGAGATCTCCACCAGGGCCCCGAGATCCAGCCCGAGGCCGCCCAGCTCCCGCGGCGCCACCGCGGTCAGCAGGTTGCTGTCCCGGAGCACCTTGATGGCCTCGGCGGGCAGCCTCGCCCCACGGTCGACCTCGGGGGCGGACGCGGCGGCCTGTTCGACAGCGGCGTTCAGCGCCCGGTCGAGGTCCGGGGTGATTCCCGTCCGTACCGTCGCGGTCATCCGGCCGTGACCTCCTGTGTCCCGAGAAGTCCGCCGAGCACCGCAGCGAGGTTCCGGATGCTGGCGAAGGCCTCCCGGGTCAGCGCGCTGTCCGGGAACTCCACTCCGAAGTGGTCCTCGAGCCGCAGCATCATCTGCACGCTGGTCATGGAGTCCATGCCCGCGTCCCACAGGTCGGCGTCGGGCGGCAGCTCGTCCACGATGCCCTCCAGCTTGGGCACCTCGGCGATGACCTGCCTGATTTCTTCATACATGACGTGGTCTCCTCAACCTCCGAGCGCGAGCTCTGCCAGTTGCCGGATCGGGATGTCCTCGACCTCGTCCGCCGTCCGCAGCAGGGCGAGGATCTCGTGACCGACGGCCTCGGACCGGGCCAGCCCCTGGGTGGGGCCGCCGAAGTACGAGCGCAGGGTGGTCCGGCGGGGTGAGAACCCGAACCGCCAGGTGGTCACGGTCAGGTCGTGGGAGGGCTCGAACGGGCCGTGCTCGGTGACGGTGCGGCTGTCCACCGGTTCGGGGAGGTGCGCGTCGTCCGCGTCCTCGGCCTCCATCCACACGTGCAGTTGTACGTAATCCACGCCGTCGTCCAGCAGCGTCGTGCCGAAGGCGGGAATCTCCTGGGCCAGGTCCGGAACGCCAAGCAGGGCGTTGCGGAACCCTCGCCAGGTCCCCGCCATCATCGCCTTCATGTACTCCGACAGGCGCTGGTCGGGATCGACGTGGCAGACCACCGGCCGGTCGTGCGCGAAGCAGCCGACCGCGGCCTCCGAAGCAGTGTCACGTCGAGTCGAGACCGGGCTGAAGATCACGAACCGGCTCCGGCCGGTCCGTCGCCAGATCGCCAGCGCGGTGAGGGCGGACATCGCGGCGAACGGCGTGGACTCGTGCCTGTCGCTCAACGCCGTGACGCGGGTGTGCAGTTCTGGACCAGCGAAGACACCATCGACTTGACTGCGTGTCAGCTCGCCTGAGCCCGCAGCGGGGGGCCCGGCATGGGGCATGAGTCCGGTCAATGGCTCCAGGTCCTCCATCGCCGCCGTCCAGTTGCGCAGCTCCCGGTCACGCCTGCCGGTCGCACCCGTTGTGCGGTCCCTGCACAGGTCGGCGAATCTCTTCGGCAGCGGGCCGAGGTCCTCGCCGCTCCGCATGAGGCGTACGAGGTCGGAGGCGACCACCGCCGCGGCAATCCCGTCGCAGACGAAGTGGTCGAGGGCGATCGTCACATGGCGCTCGCGCCCCTCGGCATCCTGGACGAGCTCGAAGTGGGCCCGCCCGGGCCGGTTCCGCCGCTGCTCGGTGTTGAGCAGTGCGGCACGTCGCTCTTCCAGGGCCTCGGCGACGCTCCGGCCCTCGGCGACGACATTGACCACCAGCGGTGCGGTGGTGGGGCCGGTCGTCTGCACGAAGGCCGATCTACCGACGAGATGGCTGCGCAGCGACTCCTGACGCTGCTGGAGCCGGGTTACGGCGAGCCGCACGGCATCCGTGTCCACCCCTTCGGGGACAGGCACGGTGACCCGCATGTTGTGGAAGATCCCAGGGCCGAAGATGCCTTCGAGGAAGAGCATGCTCCGCTGTTCGGGAGAGAGCGGGAAGTACGTCAAGCACGTCACCTGTCCTTGGCATGGATGTGTCGTCAGCTCGCATCGCAGGGATGGTCGTCAGGCTGCTGGGACGGAGCGGAGTTGAGGGGTCATCGGGAAGTGGTGGTGGAGCACGGCGTTCATGCATTCCCGCAGGAGCGGCGAGGGTTCGATGCCCTGCTGCTCCCGGAGGGCGCGACGAACCCTGGCGTACGCCGCCAGGGCCTCGGATTGGCGACCCGCGCGGTAGAGGGCGACCATGAGCTGACGGGCGAAGTCCTCATGGACGGGGTGCAGTGAGGTGAGCTCCCGCAGTTCACCGAGGACCTGGGTGTGCCGGCCCAGATCGAGTTCGATGTTGATCTTCTCGCTGTACGCGACCAGTCGGCTCTCGTTCAGGCGCGCCCGCACACCGCGCAGGTGCGGCCCGTCCGAAACGCCGTCCAGTGCGGGCCCACGCCAGAGCGCCAGCGCGCGCTCGTACAGGTGGAGCGCCTCCTCCCCGGCCTTCTCACGCGCCTGCCCGCAGAGCTGGTCGAAGAGCCGGGAATCGACCTCGGAATGCGTCAGTCTCAGCCCGTATCCGGGTCGCCCCGTGATGATATGGGAATGGGAGAATCCAGTTCCGCAGAGTCGGTCGAGATCCCGGCGTAACCTGGATATCAATGCATGAAGGGCATTGTCCTCTTTGCTCGGCCGGCGACTCTGCCATATCTCCTGAAGAAGGTGGTTGTTGGAAACGAGAGCAGGAGACGCGACAGCCAACAAAGCCAGCAGAGCGCTGATTCTTCCTCCCTTGACGGCGACCGCCCCTTGCGGGGACTCGACTACCACCCGACCAAGCAATGACACACGCACGACGGGAACCTCGAATCAGCGGCCAGTGCGAACGGAAACATTCCCGCGCGTTATCGATGCGAAGTCAACACCCATCTCAGAATCTGGTATGGACCACTTTTACCGCCGACACGGACAACCTTAACCAAGCCCGGCCGGACCGGATTGGGAGCGAAAGTCCCGTCAGTTTCGCGCGTATTCCCTCGGTTCTTCAACAGATTCCGTTGAATTCTACAACCAAATTCAGCCACTGCCGGATCACCGGCCACTGCCGACCAGATCCGGAGCCGCCCGCCCGCTCCGGCCGTCCTTGTCGCGGTGGACGCGCCGCAGCAGCGGGCCGGTCATGACCGTGGTCACCACGGCCATCACGACCATGACGGAGAACAGGCGGGTGTCCATCACCCCGAGGGTGAGCCCCACGTTCAGAATGACGAGTTCGGTCAGGCCCCTGGCGTTCAGCAGGATGCCGAGGGTCAGCGACTCGCGCGGGCCCGCGCCGGTGAGCCGGGCAGCGCCGACGGCGCCGGCGAACTTGCCCGCGCACGCTACGAGGATCACGGCGGCGAGCATCACCAGCCCCCTCCCGCCCAGCGAGTCCAGGTGCACCGACAGCCCGGTGACGGTGAAGAAGACCGGCAGGAACAGCAGGCTGGCCTGCTCGATGCGCTCGGGGACTTCGGGCGCCGTCGCGTCGATGTGCTGCCGAGGCACGACGGTGCCGAAGGCGAACGCGCCGAATACGGCGTGCAGACCGATCCGATCGGTGACCCACGCGCAGCCCAGCAGGCCGCAGATGAGCACCGTGTTCAGGAACACGGAGCTGCTGGTCCAGCGCCGTTCCGGGGCGAGCAGCCACGCCAGGCCGGGGCGTACGACCAGGACCAGGACGGCGACGAAGGCCGCGGAGGCGAGGGCCATGCGGAGCAGCGGGCCGCCGCCGTGCGCGGTCGCCACGGCGACGGCCAGCGGCAGGATGCACCAGGCGAGGAAGTCCTGGATGGCGGCGCAGGCGAGGGCCATGGTGCCCACCCGGTGCTTCTGCATGCCCTGCTCGGTGATGATCCGGGCCAGGACGGGAAACGCGGTGATGGACATCGCGGCGCCCAGGAAGAGAGCGGGGGCCAGCGGCCCGTCCGTCTTCAGCTGGGACTGGTCGAGCCAGGGGTACAGCGCCAGTGCCAGCCCCGCGCCGAGCCCGAACGGCAGCACCACCGAGGCCAGGGACACCGACGTCACCTGCGGTCCGGCTCCCCTGAGGTGGGAGACGTCGAGCTGATAGCCGATGCCGAACATGAACAGCACCAGGCCGAGCTGGGCCACCACCTCCAGATACGGGCGGACGGCCGTCGGAAACAGGAGCTGGGTGAGGTCCCCCGGTAACAGCCCGAGCAGGCTGGGGCCGAGCGCCAGTCCGGCGATGATCTCTCCCACCACCGCCGGCAGGCTGACGAGCCGGGCGAGCCGGGCGAAGACGGCAGCCACCGCGAGGATGAGCGCGAGTCCCGCAAGGACGGTACCGATGGCCGATTGAGCGGACCCAGCCGCCATGTCGTGCATGTGCAACGTCCTGCCTTCCCCGGGAGTCCCGGACATACGAGGGCCCGGCGGTCAGGCCGGGCCCCAGTCGTGTGTTCGCCTTCCAGCTACCGCCAGAGTGAGAACTTCTTGGTCAGCTCGTCGATCGTCGCCCGGTCACCGAAGGTCGCCAGCGCCAGCACGGCGACCTCGGAGGAATTCCGCTCGCTGGTGATCTTCTTCTGGTGGGCCCATCCGCCGGTGAGCATGGTGTCCAGATACGCCGAGTGCGGGAGCTGCCGGATTTTCAACGTCTCGCGCAGCGTCTGCAGCTGACCGCCGCGAGCCTTCAGAATGATGAACGGCCAGTCGCTGATCCAGGGGTAGCCTTCGCCGTCGGCCGTTTTGTACTCGTCAAATTTCAGTTCATCCAGATCCTTCGAGAGGCTCGCCACAAGCCCCGCCGTGACGTGCCCGATACCGGAAACAAGCTGTGGGAGTTCATAGCTGCGGTTGAGCACCACTACGAACTTGTTGTCCTTCTCCATCTCCCGCTCCTCTTCCTGCTACCAGCCGACGGCCTGGACGTCCGGAGGAAGTCCGCCAACCCGCTGCTGAGCCATGTCGGGTTGGCGCCTTCCTGGACCACGGACCAGGCTAGAGCCTGTCCGGACGATCAACCGAATGTTCTTCTCACCGCCGGCATTCATTCCGTCGGAGGCTCAGTCGGCTGGATACCGGGGCGGTTCCGCCATCAGCGGGAAGGGCAATCGCTCTGTCGTCCCGTCGAATCTGGCTTGAATCAGCCCTACGGCAGGGGGAGATATCCGTACGGGTTTTGATGTCCCGGATTGACGTACGGTGCCGGGGCCGTCGCCGGCCCCGGCACCGGGCCGCCAGTCCGCCGGGTCAGCTCGTCGGGCGCAGCCCCAGCCGCGGCGAGGTCACCACGTGCAGGCCCGTTCCCGCGTCGTACAGGTCGCCCGGCTCCAGGCGGAAGACGGCGATGCCCCGGTCCTGGGACTTCTCCTCGCTGTCGTTCCACTCCTCGGTGGTCTTCGCCTGCTGCAGCAGTGCCTCCGCCTTGACGCCCCGCTGGGCCTCGTAGGCGTCCCGGAGGTCGGTCATCCCGGAGGTCAGCTCGGTGAAGGCGGCGTTGGCAACGTCCTTCCCGCCCTCGTCCTGCGGGGTGACCATGTTCTGGGCCAGCCAGAAGTAGTTCGACTTGCCCTTGTACTGCTTGTACACGCCCGCGACCAGGATCAGCAGCCGCGAGTAGGTGTGCCGGTAGGCGGACTCGTAGAAGGCCTGGGCCTGCTCCTCGGTGACGGTGCCGTCGCCGACCGAGATGATGCTGGCGGCGGCGAGCATCGCGCTGTACATGGCGAGATGGACGCCGGTGGACAGCAGCGGGTCGAGGAAGCAGGCCGCGTCGCCCACCACGAAGTGGCCGGGGCCGCAGAACTTGTCAGCGACGTAGGAGAAGTCCTGCTCAACCCGGGTCGGCGCCTCATAGGTGGCGCCGTCGAGCAACGCGCTGACGGTGTCGGACTCCTTGATCAGGGAGTGCAGCATCTCCTCCGTGGAGCCGAAGGACGGGCGCCGCTCCACGAAGTTGGTCTGGTGCGTCACGAAGCCGACGCTGTGCCGGTTGTCCTTCAGCGGGATGACCCAGTACCAGCCGTCGGGGCTGGAGATCACGTTGATGCCACCGCCCGGAGTGTTCGGCAGGGTCTTGCCGCCCTTCCAGTAGCCCCAGATGGCGACGTTGCGGAAGATCTCGTGCGGACGGCGGTGCCGCAACTGCTTGTTGGCGATGATCCCGGCACGGCCGGAGGCGTCGATGATGTAGTCGGCGGACGTCCGTATGACCTTGTCGGGCTCGCTGTTGTAGGACCACTCGAGGGCGACCGGCCGGTCGCCCTCGAAGACGACCTTCTTCACCGTCGCCTCGGTGTGGAGTTCGGCACCCGCGTCGGCGGCATTCCGCAGAACGATGTCGTCGAAGACGTCGCGGTCGACGTGCCAGGACCTTACGTCGTCGCCGAACATCTCCTGCCAGTCGATGGTCCAGTCTTCCTCGACGCCCCAGCGAAGCAGGGCTCCGCGCTTGATCGGGAAGTCGGCCTTCTCCACCTTCTCCAGCGCGCCGGACATCTCCATGATCACGCGGCAGGAGGCGGCCAGGGATTCGCCGATGTGGTAGCGCGGAAAGGACTCCCGCTCCAGCAGCATCACTTCGATACCCGCGCGGGCGAGCAGCGCGGCGGCGGTGGCACCGCCAGGGCCGCCGCCGATCACGACGACCTTCCGGTGGTCGAATGCGGTGGTGGTCATGGTGTGTGTCCTCTCCTCTGTCTGACGGCTGTCTGCCTTCTGGCGGATGTCCTCGTGCTCCGGGCGGCGATTGCCGGCGGCCCGGGTACGCGGGGCCGGACGGGCCCCGTTCTCCCGCGCGGACGCCGTGTCGCGCCGCCGGGCCGTTCTCGCGCCGTCGGCCTCCACCGCCGGCGGCGCCAGCCGACGCGTTCCGGGGGCGACGTCGTCGACGACGAGGGCCTTCGCACCGATCACCGCGTCGTCGCCCACCGTGACGGGGCCGATCACGGTGGCGGCCGCCCCCAGGACCACCCGGTCCCCGATGCGGGGGTGCCGTGCTTCACCGGGGGCCCGGTGAATGTCGTGCCACCAGCCCACGGCGCCGAGCGTCACCTGGTGGTACATGGTCACGTCGTCGCCGATCACCGCTGTCTCCCCGATGACGACGCCCGAGCCGTGGTCGATGAACAGTCGTCGGCCGATCCGCGCACCGGGGTGGATCTCCACGCCGGTCAGGAACCGCCCCACGTTCGACAGCAGCCGGGCGGTGCACCGGTGACCGCGCTCGAAGCGATGGCGGGCCAGCCGGTGCGTCCACAGGGCCACCAGGGTCGGGTGCAGCGCGGCCTCGTGCAGGGACCCGATGGAGGGGTCCCGCTGCAGCACGGTCTCCAGATCTTCCCGGAGGGTCGCCCAGAGACCCCGTCGTCTCCGCCCGCCTGACGCGCCAGGCGGGCCTGACGGGCCTGACGGGCCTGACGGGCCGGGCCGGCTGCCGCGGCCCGCGTCAGGTCCGGAGGGCTTCGGCATTGGCCCAGTCCTCCACCGTTCCGGCGTCCGCGAACAGGGTGACCACCGTGCGGTCGGGCGGCATCCGGTCGGCGAGCTCACGTGCCACCAGCCAGTTCGCGGCGGACGACGGCCCGATGGACCGACCGGTCAGATCGCGGAACTCGTTCATGGCCGCCAGCGCCGACTCATAGGAGGCGGTGCGTTCTTCCGGCGGCGTGATGAGCCGGTCCACGAACGGCTGCCGGAAGCCGTATCCGATGCCGCCCGCACCGGGGAACTTCCGCCGTGCGTTGGGCGGCGAGCTGGTGCCGTAGGGCAGCTCCTCAGGAGACACCCCCACCACGGTCAGGTCGGGGAACCGGCCCCGCAGGGCCCGGGCGACGCCCGCCAGGGTGCCCCCGGTGCCGATGGCCGCCACCCAGCCGCCGACTTCGGCGGACCCGAGCTGCTCCAGGATCTCCGGGCCGGTGCCGAACTGGTGAACAGCGAGGTTGCGGACATTGCGGTGCTGGTGGAGAAGGGTCCAGCTGGGATCCTCGGCCGCGATGGCGGAGGCGCGCCGCATGATGCCGTAGAGGAACTGGTCAGCGCTGACGAGGTCCAGCTCCGCCCCGTGTTCCTTGAGCGTCGTCAGCAGGCTGTCGGGCATGGTCTCCGGGATGGCGAGGCGGACCGGAATGCCGGTCAGCGCCCCCAGACCGCTGAGGGCCTTCGCCATGTTGCCGCCGGAGAAGTCGACCAGCTTCAACGGCTCCGGTGCGTCACCGTGGTCGTTGACGGCCCCGCACAGCAAGGCGTACGCCGGCCGGTCCTTGACGGATCCGAATGGATTGTGGAATTCGTACTTGGCCACGATCCTGGCCCCGCCGGGCGGGCCGGGCACGGATTCCAGCGGAGTGTTCCCGAGCCGTTCCCGGAACTCCGCGAGGGCCGGATAACGGGCCAGGGCCAGGCTGTCGTCCGGTAATGCGTTGAGCGGTTGGGGTAAAGAGAGTTCCATCTGGACGGGGCGTTCCTGCACTGCGTGTCGGTTCCTCTCGTCGCTGGGCCGCGAGGGCGATGCCTACTGTGCGTTCTCCCGGGGCCGCAGGAAGTTCTCGGAGATGCTGCTCAGGGTGCGGAACTGCTCCAGCTTCAGGCCGTCGAGCTCGATCTTCCGGCCCGTCAGCTTGCCGAGCAGGAAGGTCAGCTCCACGATCTTCAATGAGGTGACCAGGCCCGTTTCGACCAGATCGGTGTCCTTGTCCAGGGTGACGATGTCGTCGTTCTGGTTCCTCAGCCATTTCTCGACTTCGTCGAGCATCTGCTGCTCGGTCATGGGTGCCGTCTCCTTGTCACGGGTCTTGGTGGGGGCGAGGGAGAACTGATGGGGGTGGGGGGAGGCTGAATGGGTAGGGGAGGACGCTGGGTGGGGTCAGCTGCCGGGGGCCGCGTCGGCCCTGGCGTTCTCGACGGCCTGCAGGATGGCCTTCCAGTCCCCGTCGTAGGTCTCGGCCAGGGCGGCGATCCACCGCTCGAGGCCGAAGGCCGCGCATCCGGAGGAGATCTTGGCGCCGTCGGCTTCGGCGCGGATGCCACACCGATCGCCGAAGAAGGTCCGGTGGTTGTTCACCGAGGCGATCGCGAGCTCACCGCCGTACACGAACTCCTGCTTGACGGGGGCGATCTTCTGCCACATGGCCTGGACACCGTCGGGGTCGAAGAACGGGTCCGTCGCCGACTGCGGCTCGAGCTTCAGGCCGATGCGAGCGGCGAAGTCCAGGATGAGTCCGGTGAACCGCTCGATGTGGCGCTGCACGTGCTCCGGACTGCCGAGCGAGACGACCTCCCGCATCCGGAAGGCCCGCAGCCGGCGCAGCCCGTCGAAGTGGGACTCGTTGCGATAGCAGGTGTTGACGCTCGTCACCAGCGTGCCGTCGGGGATCTTCCGGTCGCGCAGGCCCAGATACACGCCGTAGCAGGTTGCCGAGGGCAGCGCCAGCTGTGCGTCCCGCAGTTGTGCGGTGGCGATGCGCTCGGGCTGCTGGAGCTCCGTTAGGCCCTCGTCGGTGCGCAGCGTGGTGGCCACCATGGCCAGGTGCGGGAAGTTCTCGTAGACCCCGAGCGTGGCGATGTCCTCCACCGGAAGCAGGGCAGGCAGCGTCCGCTGCTCCGCTCCGGCGTCCACTGCCCACTGGAGGAACACCCCGTCGAGCAGGGTGATCAGTCGGGTGGCGTCCTCCCCGAGTGACGCCAGTCCCTGCCGAACGGTGATGTCGGCGCCGGCGATGTCGCCGTCGGCGGTTCCGATGCCGGCCATCAGGCGGCCGCTCCCTCGAGCACACCGAGCTTGCGGAAGAACGCGATCGGCTTACGGGCGACCTGGTGCTCCATCTCCTTGCGCCGCGGGTCCTCGATCAAGGCCTGGCGGAAGGCGATGGGGTTCTCGATGCCCGAGTCGTCGTATGCCTCCAGGCTGTAGAAGGAGTGGAGGCTGAACTGGAGGTACTCCTCGATGTAGGCGCCGATGCGCTGCATCTCCTCGTCGGTGCGGCTCTCCCGCGTCCGGGCGTGGAGCAGGGAGACCAGTTCCCGACCGAAGGCGATGTGGCGAGACTCGTCCTTGTGGTGGATGCGGTTGATGCCGCGGATCGTCTCGTGCAGGGATTCGTCGTCAGCCATACGGGAGTTGTAGTAGTCGACGATCTCCTCGAAGATGAGGATGCGGGCGAAGACCAGGAAGTTCTCCACGTCCGCCCCGTCGGGCAGCTGAGTGGTGCTCTTCAGCCGCGGGAACCGGTACATCTTGCCGCCGTAGCGGCGGCAGAACTCGGCGAAGAACCACATGTGTTCGTTCTCCTCGCCGATGAAGTGGTGGAAGAACTCCGAGGGAATCTCGAAGCCGGGCATGTGGACCCGGTCCACCACTTCGATGAGCAGCTCACGAATGCCATGGACGTTGAGACTGTAGAAGTTGACGCTCTCCCACCGGCCGAGTTTGATGAGCTGCTGCTCATCGAGCTGTTCCATGACCGGGGTGTTGTACACGCTCAGCAGATCGCGGCTCATCCAGAGCTCGTCGTCGGGGAGCTTCTCCGGCCACTCGAACATACGGTAGGGGTTGTAATAGTCCTCGACGGACATGCGCCCCAGCCGGTCGAGGACCGTCACTAAGCGCTCGGTTTCCTTCGTCACTGCGGGTATCACTGGCGTTTCTCCTCCTCCGAACGCGGTCACAGACAGTGCAGGAGCTTTTCGATGCGGTCGAGGCCTTCCGACAGGACCTCCGGAGGCCGGGCGTAGGTGAGCCGGATGCCGTGCTCGGCTCCGAACACCTCCGCCGGCATCACCAGCACCCGGTGTTCCTCAAGGAGCCGGTCCACGAAGTCGAGCGACGGGCAGGATGGGGGCAGCCGCAGCCAGGCGAAGGGCGTTCCGTGCGGCGGCACGAGGGTGAGCGAACCGGAGTTGCGCTTCACGAACTCCGTGAGCTTGGCCAGACCGGGACGCAGCAGCTGCCGGCTCCGTTCGACATACGGGGCCCGGTTCCCGAGCACGTCCGCAGCGAGTCGCTCGCTCAGCATGGAGTTGCACATCGTTGTGTAGCGCTTGTAGTTGACCATCCGCTCGATGATCTCGGCGCCCGCCGTGCCGGTCGCCGCCGCCCAGCCCACGCGCAGCCCGGGGAACCCGTACATCTTCGACAGGCCCGACACCGACAGCCCACGGTCGTACCGGGAGACGATGGCGCGGCTGAAGTCGGTCTCGAACTCCTCGTCGCTGACGATCCACACGCCGTTCGCCTCGGCGATCTCCGCGATCCCGGACCATTCCTCGGGGCTGATCACACAGCCGGAGGGATTGCCCGGGCTGTTCAGCACGAACACCTTCGTCTCCGGCCGGACGGCCTGCCGCAAGGCCGCCAGGTCGAACGGCTCGCCCGGCGTCCACAGCAGCTTTGAGACCTCGCACCCGATGTGGAGCGGCACCTCCCACGACTGCTGCCAGCCGGGAACCGTGGTGACGACGTGATCGCCGGCCGAGAGGAACGACCGGTAGAAGAGGTACAGGGCCTCCTGCGCGCCGTGCGTCACGATCACACCGTCATCGGGGCTGACGCTGTCGCCGTACAGCTCCGCGACGGCCCGACGGACATCCATCAGCCCACGGTCCTGGCTGTAGTCCAGCGGCCATTCCGGGGAGATGTCCAACTCGCCCGTGCGCACGGACTGGACACCGCTCTGGGCCAGGTCGATCTCGTATCGCCCCTGCGCGGATTCGAAGAGCCATTTCTGGATGGCGAACGTACCGATCAAGAGATCACTCCGATGCCGTTTTTCCGCATGCCGACAACAGGCAGTCACAGGAAATTTCGCACAGGCATGGCGACACTGCCATTCCACATGCTTCAGAATGCCTCCGGCGGCAGGAAATCATCCGGAAGCATGGACACAAAAGAGCGAAGGGAACTGCCACATGACAATGAGGCAGGAGAAACTACCGCCAGGGTGAGAGCGGCTGTGACGGGCACCGTTGACCCGCGAACCCCCTCAGGCGATCAGTGGTCTGCTGTCGCCTGGTGGAACCAGAGAGGCACGACAAATACGGAACCAAAGGTTCCTGCCTGTTGGTGCTGAGAGAATTCGAGCTGGCTCTAAGTCAGCGGGGGTAGACACGAGATGGACTCCATCGTGCGTGGGGCCAGTTGCTCGGACCGTTAGACGCCTCTGTGGCGGTGGAAACGACCCTAGTAAGTGCATCCGGCAAGTGTCAATCATCTTCCGCACCCCTCGAGGGGTAGTGGTGAGCGCTTCTCGGCCGGATACGCGGTGGCCTACGGGTTCCGCGCCTCGTCCGGCGCCTTGGGAACCCGGCACCCAATACAAGGCGTCACTGATGTGTGGGCAAGGCCCCTCCGTTTACCGCTCACATGCTGGGCATCGCGGTCAACTTGCCTGCGATACAGGCGTGTTACCGTGCCGGATATGTCAGGCCGCTAGCGACGAAGGCAGTTAGTCATGGTGCAGCGACAAGACCTCTCCACCCCGAACGATGCGCCGGAGGACACCGACCGCTCCGCCCCCGAGAGCTGGGTCAGCGCCGCACGCTCCGCCATACGGGACACGGTGCCGGTCGCGATGGGCTACATACCCCTGGGCACCGCCTACGGACTGCTCCTCGTCAACAGCGGCCTGGACTGGTACTGGGCTCCGCTGTCGAGCTTAGTGATCTTCGCCGGGGCCATGCAGTTCCTGTCCGTCAGCCTGCTGGCCGTCGGCACTCCCCTGGTCACGGTGGCCACGACCACCCTCGTGATCAACTTCCGGCACGTCTTCTACGGCCTGTCCTTCCCCCTGGGACGTCTTGAGGGCTTCTTCCGCAAGCTCTACGGCATCTTCGCCCTGACCGACGAGACCTACTCGCTGGTGGCCGCCAAGCGGGGTGAGAACCTCTCCGGCCGTCGCATCCATCTCATCCAGGTGTTCAGCCAGGGCTGGTGGGTGCTGGGCAGCACTCTGGGAGCCGTGGCCTCGGTGGTGATCCCCAGCAGTGTCGAGGGCCTGGACTTCGCGCTGACCGGCCTGTTCATCGTGCTCGCGCAGGAACACGCCTACCGCCGCGAGAGCTGGCGCTCCATGCTCTTCGGCCTCGCCGCCGCACTGGTCGCGTACGGGCTGGGCGGCGATCAGTTCCTGACCGTCTCGATCGGTGCCTTCCTGGTGATGCTCGCCGTGCAGTGGTGGCTGACCAAGCGGAAGGAACGGCTGAACCAGGCGGAACGGGCGGAGCGGACGGAGTCGAAGGAGGTTCGGGAACAGTGAACTGGTACCTGCTCTGGGCGGTCGTGATCATGTCGGGTGTGACCTTCGCGCTCCGCCTCCTGCCGTTCGCCGCGCTGGGCCGCATGACCGAGACCCCCGCTCTGCGGTACGTGAGCCTCATGATGCCGCCCGGAATCATGGTCATGCTGGTCGCCTACAACCTCAGGACGGTGGACGTCCTCGCCTCTCCCTACGGCATACCGGTGATCACCGCCGTCGTGACCACCATCCTGGTACACCACTGGCGACGTAACCCGCTGCTCAGCATCGTCTCGGGGACGGCGGTCCACATCCTGCTGCTGCACGCGCTCACCTGAACCATCCGGTGAGCCGAGCCCGGCTCCGTTGGCCGCCGTGCGGGATACCGGCGGCCATGTCGCACGATCCGCTGGAGTTTCTGCCCCTCCTCTGCCACCTACGGCACAGCCGTGCAGGCGCACCCTGGCCATCCGCGCCGCCCTTGCCCTGACCGCCACCCTCGCTCTGGTCTGCCCGACCGCTGAACCACGGTCCAACCCCGGCAATTGCCGAGGGTGACGCCCGGGTTCAGGGCAGGGCCCGAGTGTGGTGGGCGGCCAGGGCGGCCTTGCCGACCGTGCGGGCGCGGCGGTGAACGCCCCTGGGCAGCAGTCGCCACAATGCCGCCGGCAGCACCCGCGTCCTGCCGCTCCAGCCGCGTTCGCGTGACTTGACGTTGCAGGACAGCGGGCTGCTGCCGCAGTACCAGGAGCTCCACCTCCAGCGCCCCGTCCTTGCACAGGCACAGGCCCACCAACTGCAGAGGCCAACACGTCAACAGGTGGATGCACGACCACCGCTCGCCCCTGAACAGGCGCCCCCACCCCGTCCGCCGTGGAACGCCGCAGTTCAGCGGCCCGAACCCGGGTTTTGCATGGGACAACGTTGGAAGAGCTCACTCACCGCTCCGGCGGACGCGTGCGCCACTGTGAGTATCATCCGCTACCAACGCCACGAAAAGACATACCGAAAGCGAGCTGTCATGTCGGAAATCCTCCCGGAACACCCCACTCTGAAGTCTCAGTATGTCGCCCAAATCGCTGCCGACTTGGAGCGCAACGCAAAGGAGCAGGAACGTATCAGCTCCGAAATGGCCGCTCTGCAGGACCAGTTGCATGCGCTGGAGCGCGACCACGCCCTGCTCGTGAGCATGCAGCAGGCCCTCGCCAGCGAAGCGCCGGCGAACGTGTCCGGAACCGATGTGAGCACCACCTCGGCCGACAACGCTGCCGCCCCGAAGCCCGCGGCCCTGCCCAAGCCGCGCAAGCCAAAGGATGCGGGTAGCGCCACCGGGAAAGGCAAGAGGGAGACGGGGCCGGCCAAGAGCCGTGCCAAGCAGGTCCAGGCAGCCGGGGCACCCACGCTCCGTGTACTCCTGATCGACCAGCTTACCCACCACAACGAGCCACGTTCCGCCGCCGAAGTCACCACCGCTCTCCAACAGGCACACCCAGACCGTAATATCAAGGCCACCGTGGTGCGCAGCACCCTCGAAGCGCTCGTCGCCAAGGGACAAGTCCACCGAACCAAGCAGCAGAAGTCCGTCTTCTACTCGGCTGCCGACACGGAGCCGACCGGCGACACGGCTGAGCAGTCCGCCGCAGCATCCGCCTAAGCTTGTCCTACCTTCCAAGCGTGGGTCTGAGACGGTCATTCTCAAAAGTCGTCGGCCCCAGGGGTAGCATCCGATTCAACCCGAGCCGGAGCGAGCAGGTCTGGTGGTGTCCAGCCTGAGCCGGAGCCAGTCTCGCGAGGCATGAATGGGCCTCTGGGGGGAGGTCTGCTCCCAGATTTCTCCCACAAAAACGAGGTTGCGAAAGGCAGCCGGCCCAGGTCGTTGCGTGCCGAGGCGGTTGCCATCCCGTTACCAGCCGTGCACACTGCGGTCCATGCCGGACAGCGACCGCATCCTGCTCCTGAGCTTCGATGCCGAGGACGGGCGCGTGATCATCGCGCGGAACAACCCGGACCACGCGCGCTGGGTCGTCGTGACGGTCCCCGGCGTCGGTGCGGGGTTACCCGTCTTGGAGAGGCTCCTGGAGCGAGCGGAGGATCTGTTCCGCAAGGTCGCGTCAGGACCGGACGACGACTCGGTGTCCGTCATCACCTGGGCCGACTATGCGGCACCCCAGTCGTCCCGGGAAGCCGGGGCCCCGGCCTTCGCGGCTGCCGGCGCCCCGCGGCTCGCCAGTTTTCTTGCCGGCCTGCGGGTGACGTCAGGGCACTCCGGGCGCCGGCCCGGCCCGGCCCGCATCACCGTGATCGCGCACGGCTACGGCGGGCTTGTCGCAGGTCTCGCGGCGCGGGATCACGCTCTGGACGCTGATGCGCTGGTGCTCCTCGGCTGCGCGGCAGCGGGTGTCGAGACGGTGCACAGCCTGCGCTACGCCGGCCCGGTGTACGCCACATCACCCGATATAAACGGCGACGGCACCCCAGTCGGCGTGCATGGTGCGCGGCCGGACAGCCCCGGGTTCGGCGCGACAGTCCTGCGGTCCGGCCCGCTGTCGTTCCGGGGTGATCCAGCTGTCCGGTACCTGCCGGAGCTGCGCCGGATCATCCTGGGGGAGGTCTGATCGTTTTCACGCGCCGAAGTGCAGATGCGATGCCCACAGGGACGGCGTGCCGGAGTACCGGTCCCGCTGAATGCGGACGGCGCGGTGCAGGGAATGTGCGGCGTGGTTGAGGCCGAGTCTCCCGGTCTGCGGGTCGCGGAGCCAGGTGTAGAAGTCCTCGGTGATCTCGACGGCGATCTCGTCGTCCAGTTCCCACAGCGTCCCGACGACCTGCGGGAAGCCTGCCGCCTGCAGCGCCCCGGCCAGGTGCATCCCCTCCCCCAGCAGGCGCTCGGCCGGGTTCACGGCGGTGTGGCACGCGGAGAGGTAGGCAAGCTGGGCGCCGTCGAGATTGGCGGCGTTGAGATCGGCGACGGTCAGCGGATTCCGTTCGTGGTCGTCCAGCAGGAGCCGGCCGGCCGCCGGGTTGTCGAGATCGTAGCTGCCGTGACAGGCGAAGTGCGCGACGAGGCGGCCAGGCAGCTCCGCCAGGACCCGGTCGCGGTTCGGCTCGGACAGGACGAGGGGGCTGGGCAGGACATCGACCAGCAGCTCGGTCTCGTCCGGGACGTTCCGCAGCTCCGGTAGCCCCGGGGCGGCGGGCATGGCGACGATCAGTGAACGGTTCGCGGAGGTGCTCGTCGCCGCTTGCCGCCGTCGCGCGTGCCGCAGGGTCCTGGCGGTGGGCGTGTAGGAGGATACGACGCGGTCCATGA
The DNA here is from genome assembly GCF_054963655.1 of Streptomyces sp. HSS9-12. Lineage (NCBI taxonomy): Bacteria > Bacillati > Actinomycetota > Actinomycetes > Kitasatosporales > Streptomycetaceae > Streptomyces > Streptomyces sp. HSS9-12. The sequence continues at coordinate 49,031 of NZ_JBUEGC010000026.1, forward strand.
CCGTCCGCCGGCTCGCAGGATCGTCGTGGTGGCCGGCGGCGTGCAGCGGCAGCAGGCTGAGGTACCCGCCAGGCGCCCACCACACCCGAGGCCAGGGCGCGCCGTCGGCGGGGGAACCGTGGTAGCCGAGCACGTCGAGGACCGGGCCTGTGACGTTGTCCCAGAGCCATTTCAGGACGTTCGTGAGGGTGCCCTGCGCCGCGACTCTGTCCCCGGCCGGATCGTGGGCTTCCCGCAGTGCCACGTGGAAAGCGTTGACCTGGTCGATCACCGTTGACGCGGTGACGGCGGGCAGGGGCAGCGCAACGATGCCTTCCGCGGTGAGCAGGAGGGCGTCGCTGCGGTACGCGACATTGAAGCTGACGACCGGGCCCTGGCCGGCCGCGGCAAGAAGCTCCTCAGCAGTGGGAGGCAGGGCGAAGGCGGCGAAGCCCTCCAGGCCCCGGATCTCGCGGAGCGTCGCCGCCAGGGCCGCGGCCGCCCCGATGCGGTCGTAATCGCCGGGCAGCGTCGGGTCGGCGTCCCGATCCAGAAGATCACGTAAAGCGGTGAATCGCGCCGCCAGTTCCGGGTGGGTCTCCCGGAGTCCGGTCAGGTCGCCACGGGTATCCAGGAGCTGGCTCAGCAGCACCGCACGCCCTGCCTCCAGCAGCGAGAGGGCGCGCCGCGCGCGCTCCGTCAGCGGCCGGGTCCGGTCGGCCAGTGCCAGCGCCGCGGCATCGTCGGCGAGGCCCGCGGCCGACTCGATGGCGCCCTGCTGTTCGTCACGGCGCATGCGACGCGGCGCCACCTCGGGCAGCAGATTGACCGCCGTCTCCAGTAGGTCGGAGGCGAGCGCCAGATCCTCCCTGCCAGGCGTAGGAGCTTCGGCGGCCAGCCATGCGCCGATCTTTGCGCCCTGTACCCGTAGCCGTGGCGGCGCTGCAGGGGAGCGGACCAGCTCTGCTATGACTCGAAGTGCCTCCGTGCGGTCGGCCTCGCGACCGGGCTCGTCGCGGGAATCGCGACGGTGGCGGGCGCGGGTGATACGGGTCAGCAGCGCTTCCCCGAGGACCAGCAGCCATTTCGGCCGGTCGAAGTCATCCCCGGCCATCGCGATGGCTTGACGTGCGGCGTCCACCGCCTCATCGATATCTGCCGAGTACGGGTGCAGGTCGAAGCGGGTCCGCAGCAACTCACAAAGGTTCCCGAGCACGTCTGCCCGGACCTCGTCGTTCTCCGACGCGATCCATGCTGCACGGCGGCCCATCTCCACGGCTTCCTCAAGGTCTGCCTCGTCTCGGTCCGCCAGGAACCGGAGTTTCATGGTGTCGCTCAAGGACACCAGACAGACGACATTGTCGGGATCCATATCAAGGGCGTGCTGACACGTCATCACGGCTTCGTCGAGGTCCGCTCGCCTGCCTGCCCGGTTGAACCGGAGCTTGAGCGCGTAGCTGAGCGAAGCCAGGTTCCTGGCGCGCGCGGCACCATCAGCACTCATCGTCGCGACCGCCTCCCGGCGTGCCTGGACGAGGGCATCCGCGTCAGCCAGTACGTCAGTCCACTCAAATCGCCGCGTCAGATAGGCACCAAGCAGGCGCTGCACCTCCGTGTGCCCAGGCTCATCGTCGTTCTTCGGGGCGTTCCAGAGGCCCGCTGCCCGTGCCTGGATGTACCCACAAGCCCGGCTCGCCCGTGGCTGTCGCCCGGAGGCCGTCTCCGCGGCGGCACGCCGAACGAGCCCGATCGCCGTGTCGAGATCGGCCAGAGCCCCAGTCGTGCGCGCGCGGCTGTCCAGCACGACAGCCAGGCTGATCAGCAGTCCCGGCGAGAGTTCTGGGTGTGCTTGAACCGCAGCGCTTCGGGCGAGGTCTGCCGCCTCGTCCAGGTCAGCTCGCGTGGCCGAGTGGTCGAAGCGGGCGTGCAACGCGCAGCAGAGATCCGACAGGCAGAACAAGCGCTCGGCGTCCGTCGCCGCGCTCGCCAGGGCGCTGCGCAGGACAGCCACGGCCTCGTCCAGGTCCGCCGGTGTCGTCCGGTCTTCGAAGCGGGTCACCAGCGCATGGCCCAGTTGGGAGAAGCGCTCGCTTCGCTCGGCGTCGTCGGCCGGCGTCGCGTCGGCGATCGACCGCCGGGTGGCGATCACCTCGTCCAGGTCGCCGGATTCGCCGGAGTGCCGGAAGTGTGCCCACAGCACGCGCTCGAGCTGGAGCAGGCAGAAGAGGTAGTCATCGTGGTCCTCCGCCGCCGAGATCGCAACGGCGCGACGAGCAAGGGCTGCGGCCTCATCCAGGTCCGCCGTCGTGTCCAGCTTCTCGTAGCGAAACAGCAGCACGGTGCTCAGGCCGGCGAGCAGGTACGCGCTGCCGGGATCGGCCTTGAAGGCCTGCCGGTTGACCGAGACCAACTCGTCGAGGTCTGCCACGTCGCTTACCAGGTGCCTGGCCGGGATGTCCCAGCGTTCTTCCTCATTGAGGCTTGCGGTCAGGTTCTCGGCTGTCGCGATCACATCAGGCGCCCACGCCTGCGACGGATCACCGGTCTCTCGGATCCCCTGCATGAACTCACCGAGCAGCAGCAGAAGTTGGTCGCGGCGTCCCATCCGATCCTCCTCGTGGCGGCGCGTCTCAGCGTACGATGGCAGCACCCCGCAGCGTCGGGGTCTGGGAGTCGGCCGGCATCCGGGAGAAGGCCCAGTGGCACGCGGCAGTACGCGGACGACGGAACAGGTCGCTGACGGTATTTCACACGTCTGCGAGAACATCGGGCAGATCCGCGCCACCTTGGAACACGGCCCGGCGGACGGCCTCCGGCGACTCGATGAGCTGCTCGCCGTCCTGCGCGACGGGACGGACCCCACCGAGCTGCTCGAGGCCGTTCATCGCGCCCTGCGGCGGGCGCAGGACGCCATCGGCGTCTTCGGACGCACCCGTGACGCGTCGGTGGTGACCCTGGCCGGGATCGACGCCGACCGGCCGGGCGAACCGGTCTTGCTCTGCCCGCGCGCCGGTCATCCGTGCGCCCGCTACGCCTGGCCAGGGCCGGACGGCACCCCTGTCTGCCATGTGACGGGCACTCCCCTCCGGCGCACCACACTCGCGAAGTGAAGGAGATTCTCGGCGGGTTCGGCACCGAACTCGGCAAGAGCCTCGCCGACAAGTGGCTGAGCCTGCTGGCGCTCCCCGGGGCGCTGTATCTCGCCGTGTCCGCGACCGCCCGAGCCCTCGGCCAGTCGCAGGCACTGGATGTCTCTCACCTCGTCCGCCAGATCACCGCTTGGGCTCATGATCCGGCCGTGACCACCGCAGGCGGCCAGATCGTACTGCTGGCAGCCGTCCTCGCCGCGTCTGTGGCAACAGGTCTTGCGGCCCGCGCTCTGGGGTCGGCGATCGAACGGGGGGTGCTGGCAGCGGACTGGCGTTCGTGGCCGCGCCCGGCACGCGCCCTTGCGCGACGCCGGACTCAGGTCCGCCGGAACCGATGGGACGAGGCACACCGCGAATACAGCGGCCGGTGGGCCGAGTCTGCGCGCGCGCTGGCACTGAACCGTCGTCTCGACCCGGGAACGCGGCATTCCGCGCTCCGCACCAGGGCAGCGGTCTCTGTGGAACGGCCGGACCGGCCGACCTGGAGCGGTGACCGGATCCACGCCGTTTCTGTGAGGCTGCTGCGTGACCATCGCTTGGACCTGGCCTTGATCTGGCCGCACATGTGGCTGATCCTTCCTGATCTGGAGCGCAACGAGATCATCGCGACACGTACTGCCGTCGCCCGTGCTACCGAACTCGGCGCCTGGGCGGTGCTGTACGCGCCGCTGGCGTACGTGTGGTGGCCCGCCGGCATCATCGCGGTGCTGCTGGGGGTGACTGCTCGTCTGCGCACCCGCGGCGCGACGGACGGATACGCGCGGCTTGTCGAGGCAGCCGTCCGCCTGCATGCCCGCGAACTCGCGCAGTTCCTCGGCATCGATTACGCCGGACCGCTGCCCGCTGACGTCGGCGACCGATTCAGTGAGCTGCTCGGCTCCGCGCCACCGGTGGTGCCGGGCGCGGGGCTGGAGTCAGGCCGATCCGACAATCAACCGGCCTGAGGACGCCTCCGCCCTCTGGCACCTCTCGCACTCCCGGCACCGCGGTGACAATCGTGATCACGCCCCTCCCGCCGCGCTGTGCTCGCTCTCGGCGCTGGGGCAGCAGTGGCCGCTGCCGTTCCGATGGGCATGAGCGCCAACGCGGTCAGCGTCCGGCCACCACGAGATCAACTTGCGCCGCTGTGACATCGACGTCAATGGCATCTCTGACCGAGCCTTTCCCGGACCTGTGATCCCCTCCCGTGGAATCACTGAGTACCGGGCGGTGCCCGTCGCACGAAATTCGTTCCCGGTTCTTCCGACGTCGTGTGACCAGGTGACGCAGCACAGCGACACCCGCATGAACATCAAGGCAGGGGTCTTGCGGACGGGACATCGCTCCGTCGCGGTGGGTTCGAGGACCGGGGTGGGCGGAGGTGGCAGATCGGCCATCACGGTCTCCCGTACGGCGCGCGAACAGGTGGTGAGGGAGCCCGGCTCACCGGCCGGCACGCAAGGCAGGGCCCATGGCGCAAGGATCATGCGGCCGGCGTCGGATTTCGCAGGCCGGGGCCGTGCTGCGGTCGAGACGGTCCGCAAGACAGGTCTGGTGCGGCGATATCGGCGGCGCCGGCGCCGTGGCGCAGACCGCGGGCGGTGCACGATCCGGGCAAGATCCTGCTCGAAGTGGCACTCGTGGTGGCGCTGGGCGGGGACTGCCTGGCCGATGTGGGCCTGCTGCGAGCCGAGCCGGCTGTGTTCGGGCCGGTGGCCTCCGACCCGACGGTCTCCCGTCTGATCGGCACGCTGGCTTCTCCCGCATCCTCACCCATCCCCGTGTTCTTCCGGGCTTGCTGTGCAACCGGTTGCATGCCAGGCTACGCTGCCGTCCCCGGACAGCAGCTGAGTCCTGTTGCCGCGAGTAAGGAATGAGAGCCTCATGAAGATCGTCGCCGCCGACGTCATCGTGACGTGTCCCGGACGCAACTACGTCACGCTGAAGATCACCACCGAGGACGGGATCACCGGCCTGGGGGACGCCACCCTCAACGGGCGCGAGCTGTCCGTCGCTTCCTATCTGCGCGACCATGTCTGCCCGATGCTCATCGGCCGCGACGCCGACCGGATCGGGGATACCTGGCAGTACCTGTACCGGGGCGCCTACTGGCGGCGCGGCCCGGTGACGATGACCGCGATCGCCGCGGTCGACTGCGCGCTGTGGGACATCGCCGGCAAGGCGGCCGGAATGCCGGTGTACCGGCTGCTCGGTGGTCAGGCCAGGGACGGCGTGATGATCTACGGTCACGCCAACGGCCGGAGCGTCGACGAACTGCTCGAGGACGTGGAACGGTTCCTCGACAAGGGCTACCGGGCGGTGCGCGTGCAGGCCGCGGTGCCGGGCCTGGAGAGCACCTACGGCCTGCACGGCCAGGGGACCGGGATGACGTACGAGCCGGCCGATGCCGCCGTGCCGACCGAGAATGTGTGGGACACCGGCGCCTACCTGGACTTCGCACCGGCTCTGATGGCCGCGGTACGCGAACGGTTCGGGTTCGGCTTCCACCTGCTGCACGACGTGCATCACCGTCTTTCACCATTGGAGGCGGCGCGGCTGGGGCGCTCTCTCGAGCCGTACCGAATGTTCTGGATCGAGGATCCGACCCCGGCGGAGGACCAGGAGTCGTTCCGGCTGATCAGGCAGCACACGACCACGCCGCTGGCGGTGGGTGAGGTCTTCAACTCGATCTGGGACTGCCGGGATCTGATCACCGGCCGGCTGATCGACTACATCCGCACCTCGGTCTCACACACCGGAGGCATCACGCACCTCAAGCGGATCTTCGACCTGGCCGACCTGTACGGGGTGCGCACCGGCTCGCACGGCGCCGGTGACCTCTCTCCCGTCTCCTTCGCCGCCGCGCTGCACCTGGACCTGACGGTGCCGAACTTCGGCATCCAGGAGTACATGGGGCACCTGGCGCCCGCCGAGGAGGTGTTCAGGACCGAGTACACCTTCACCGACGGATACATGCACCCAGGTGATTCCCCGGGCCTGGGCGTGTCCATCGACGAGGAGGCAGCGGCTCGTTACCCGTACACCCCGAGGAGCCTGCCCGTGAACCGGCTCCGCGACGGCACCATGCACGACTGGTGAGATGCGCGTCAGATGACCGCGGCCCGACCACGAAGGAGCAGCCGGCAGTGCCCCCGACAGCAGACAGCCCGCCCACCCCGCCCCGGCTCGACGCCGATACGGCCGGGGCGCTGTCCTCGGCCGTCCGTCCCAGGCCGGGCGGCCGAGGACGATCCACCGGGATCGTGCACATCGGTCTGGGCGCCTTCCACCGTGCGCATCAGGCCGTGTATACCGAGAACGCCATGGCTGTCTCGGGGGAGGACGAGTGGGGGATCCTCGGGGTGAACCTCCGCTCCACCGCCGTGGTGGAGAACCTGCGTCGGCAGGACTGCCTGTACACCGTGCTGGAGCGGGACCGCGACTTCGCCCACGCCCGCGTCGTGGGGTCGCTGCGGGAAGCGGCGCATCTGCCGAGCGAACCCGGCCGGGTACTCCAGGCGTTGGCGGCGGAGTCCACCCGGATCGTCACCGTCACGGTCACCGAGAAGGGCTACCGCCGCGACGCGGTCGGCCGGCTGAAAGTCGATGAGGAGGTGCGCGCCGACGCTGACCGATTGAGTTCCCGCGCCGGCGGCGCGGCGGACACCAGTCCGCCGCGGACCGTGCCCGGTCTGCTGATGACGGGACTGAAGCGACGGCTTGCGGCGGGCGGTGCTCCCCTGGCACTGGCCTGCTGCGACAACATCCCGGCCTCGGGGGAGACGCTCCGCACCCTGCTGGAGGACTTCTGCCACCTGCTGCCCGCGGAGCACTCCCGTCCGCTGCTGGACTATCTCTCCGGCGCGGTCGGCTTTCCGTCGTCCGTGGTGGACCGGATCGTGCCCGCCACCACGGAGGACGATCTCGCGGAGGTGGCCGAGGCGCTGGGCGTGGTGGACCGGGCCGCGGTGGTGGCCGAGCCGTTCTCGCAGTGGGTGATGACCGAGGAGTTCCCCGCGGGGCGCCCGGCGTGGGAGCGGGCGGGTGTGACGTTCACCGACGACGTCACGCCTTACGAGCAGGCCAAGTTGCGGATGCTGAATGCGGCGCACTCCGCTCTGGCGTATCTCGGTGGGCTGGCCGGTCACGAGTTCATCGCGGGTGCGGTGGCCGATCCGCTGCTCGCGGAGGCAGCGCGCCGGCTGCTGACCGAGGACGCCGTCCCTGTGCTGAAGCCGCCCGAGGGCGTTGATCTCGATGAGTACGCCGCCGGCGTGCTGCGGCGGTTCGCCAATCCGGCCTTGCCGCACCGGACGGCCCAAGTGGCGGCGGACGGCTCGCAGAAACTGCCGATCCGGCTGCTGGGCACCGTGCGCGATCGGCTCACGGCCGGGCGCGAGCCGCGGTGGGCCGTATTGGCCGTGGCGGCCTGGTTGCGCTACACCGTGGTCGCGGAGTCCGACGAAGGCCGAGCGCTTGCCGTGCAGGATCCACTGGCCGGGCTGCTGTGCGAGGCGGCCGGGCCCGAGTCGGGCTCCGGGCTCGGCTCGCGCCTGGACGGTGTGCTTCGTGCGACCGATGTCTTCGGCGAGGGGCTTGTGGAGAACCCCACCTTCCGGGCGCTGCTCGAGGAGAGCGTGCGTCAGCTGGCCGCTCACGGTGTCAACGGCACACTCCGCCGCATGCTCTGACCTGTGGTGACAGGACGGCCGACGTGACCGACTCCGAGCAGTTACAGGACAGGGCCATCAGCGGTGGGCCCGTCCGTGCGGGGCCGGCGGGTGTGCGGTGTGGGACGGCTCGCTCCCCCGCAGGGTCGCCGCCCGGCCGGTCGGGGCGGTCGGGGCGGTCGACGGGTTTCTCAACGTGCCGCCGGTCCCGTGGTGGATCGCAGCACCAGCGGGCACTCAAGAACCTGCCGGTCCGGCGAGCGCCGCCCCTCAGACGGTTCGAGGAGCAGCCGCACCGCCAGCTCGCCCGCCTCGGAACAGCGCGCGGCGATGGTGCTCAGCGGCAGGTAGGTGCCGGCCAGGATGTCGTCACAGCCCAGGACGCTGACGTCGGCGGGCACCGCGAGGTGGTGCTCGGCCAGCCCTCCGATGACACCTTGGGCGACCACGTCGTCGAAGGCGACCACGGCCGTGACTCCGGCGGTCACCAGATCCGGCACGACCTCCTTGGCGCCGGCGTAGGTCGCCGGCGTGGCACGGCACTTGATCAAATCCAGACCGTGCTCGCGGGCATAGGCTGTGGCCGCCTTCGCACGCTGCTGATCCGACCAGGACCGGGCCGGTCCGCCGACGTAGGCCAGCCGGCGGTGCCCGAGCTCGGCCAGATGCCGCATGCCCTGCCGTACTCCGGCGCTGGTGTCGATGAGCACGCGCCGGACGCCCTTGACGTCGCGGTTGATGACGACGATGTTCCAGCGGTCGGCCATCGCCTGAAGACGGCTCGCAGGCAACCGCGGCGACACGATCAGCAGCCCCTCGACCTGGGGCGCCAGCCGGGCGATCAGCTCTTCCTCGCGGGCGGCCTTCTCGTCGGAGTCGCCGAGCAGGCAGCATAGGTCCTGTGCGTCCGCGTACGATTGCGCGGCTCGGATGATCGGTGGAAAGAACGGGTTCGCGATGTCCGGCACGATCAGCGCGAGATTGCCGTATCGGCCGGTCGACAGCGCACGGGCGACGCGGTTGGGGCGATAGCCGAGTTCCTGCGCCGCGGCCTTGACCCTTGCGACGGTCCCGGCCGGCAGCATCTCCGGCCGGTTGAACGCGCGCGAGACCGTGGAGGTCGCGAGGCCGAGATGTGCCGCGACCTGACTGATCGTCGCCGCGCCGTGAGCATTCCCCATAGGGTGCAGCCTAAAGGGATCGCGGCCATCCGGCGGATCTGACCCGATTGGCGCTCATGCCGATCCGGCGGCGAGGCCGGCCGCCAGCTCGGCCACTCGCGCGGCCGCCAGCTCGGCCGCCCCTGCGGCGAATGGCGCCGGCATACCGTAGTAGCGGTGGGCGTCCAGGATTTCGTACGCGCCGTGCGCGTACTCATCGGCGGTGGGGAGATATCCCGGGCAGCCGTTGGCGTAGCCGAGCACGATCCGCGACCGGCCGGCGGGCGCCGACCGTCGCAGCGCCACGGCGGTGGCCAGGAAGGGCTCGCCGGGCAGCGCGAGCAGTTCCACGGCTCCCCAGCGCAGCGCGCTGACCGTGCCGCGCCAGCTGGTCGCCGCCGCACGGGCCGGCCCGTTCGCCCAGTCGATCCAGGAGGACAGCAGCTCGGCCTGGCCCGGCTCGGCGGTGGCCCGCTGCCGGGCCCATCGCGCCGCCAGCCGGTCGGGAGGCTCCTCATCGAGGGTCGCCAGTCCAAGCTCGATCGGGACGCAGCCGGCAGCGATCGGGTCCGTCGGTCGGATCGGCCGGTAGCGGGCAGTCAGGACCGCGTCGGCGATCAGGCCGCCGATGTGCGCGCACGCCTCGAACGTGCGGGCCGGGGCGGCCGTGGTCGAGTACGACGCCTGGGCGCGGTGGCCGGTGTTGATGTCGCCGGCGCAGCCGGTGAGGAAGAGCGCCGTGGAACCGGTGGCCGCCTGTTCCAGTCGTGCCCGCACCGCACCCGGGTAGTCGGCGGTCCACCGCGTGTTGCCGGCACCGAGCACGACGGGGTGACACGGGTAGCTGACCAGCCAGGCCCGCACCGCGTCCGCGGCGTCGACGAAGCGCAGCGCCTGTACGACGGCCTCGGCGGGCCGGCCGCCGTGCCGCCGGTTCGCGGCCACCGGGAGCGGGCCGGTCTCGGCGTATTCGATGCGCAGCGGACGCCGTTCGCGCAGCGCCTCGGTGCCCACGGCTATCGCGGCGGCCGTGATCGTCTCCAGGTACGCCGGCGCACCGGCCGCGCCCAGCCGTCCGGGCATGACGGACGGACCTCCGTGGGTGTGCGTGGCGGTGACCACCACATGCTCATCGGCCGTGGGCAGCGCCGCCCGGATCCTGGTGCAGGTGTCCTCGTGCAGCCCGCAGACGTCCACGCTGATTACGCAGGTCTCGCCGACGGCAAGGGCGCGCACCGTGATCGGGTCGTGGGTGCCGGTGGCGGGCAGCGTGCGCGCGGCGAAGCCGGACATCGCGATACCCGGCGGTGGCGTGACGTCGCGCACCGCCCATCCGACGGGCACGGTCATGCTCGCCCTCCCGGGTGCTCGACGCCGGCGACCACGACCTGGCGCATGCGCAGGGTGTCCTCGCCGGGAGTGAAGGCAAAGGTGATGAGGTCGGCAGCGGCGCCGGGTCGCAGGGCACCGCGTTCCGGCGACGCACCGCTCAGCTGCCGGGCCGGATTGCCGGTCGCCAGCCGCAATGCCTCCCCGAGTCCGATGCCGGCCAGCCGGGTCGCGATCGCGACGCCGTCGGTGAGGCTGCGCGCCGCACCGGCCAGGTATGGCGTGCCCGCGTGGGACAGGCGGCCATCGGGCGACAGCTCAACCTCACCCCCGACCGGCGTGGTGTAGCGGCCGGACGGGGATCCAGCCAACGCGGTGGCGTCGGAGACGAGGTGCGCCCGGTGCGGGCCCAAAGCCCGGAGCATCACCGTGAACGTGTCGGCGGGCAGGTGATGGCCGTCGGCGATGAGGCCGGCGCGCAGCCGGTCGTCGGCGAGCTGGGCCCAGATGTAGTTCGGGTGCCGGGCCAGCATCGCGTGCGCTCCGTTGCCCAGGTGGGTCGACAGGGTCGCGCCGGCGTCGGCGGCGGCGCGCACCTGGTCGGCGGTGGCGTGTGTGTGCCCGACGGCCACCTGGACGCCAAGCGCGGTGACCTGGCGGATGAACTCCGGGCTGCCGGGCCAGTGCGGTGAGAGGGTCAGCATGCCCACCAGGCCGTCAGCGGCCCGCTGCCAGCGGCGTACCTCCTCGATGTCCGGAGGCCGGATCGAGGCGGCGTCGTGCACGCCGCGCGGGCCGTCCTGGTCGGACAGGAACGGCCCCTCCAGATGTACGAACGGGATGGCGTGCGCGATACCCGGATCCTGCGCGCGGGCGGCGGCGATGACGGCCAGCGCGGCATTCAGCCGGTGCTCGCTCGCGGTCACCAGTGTCGGCACGACCGTGGTGACGCCGATGGCGCGCAGAGCGTTCACCAGGCCGCGCACCGTGTCGACATCGACGTCCGCGGTGTTGACATCGTGGCCGGCGAAACCATTGACCTGGAGGTCGATCAGCCCCGGGGCGATCCATCGGTCCGGGCGATCGTCGACCTCGGTCACGGCGTCGATGATCCGGCCCGCTATGTCCACGCGCAGCGCCCGGCCGCTGACCGGGTCCCGCCCGACGAGCCGCATCAAAGCGCGCCGACCCGGTCGCGGAATCGGGCCAGGAACCGGCCGTTGGCCTCGTCGCCGCCAGGCGCGTTGCCGCTGCGCCACACGGGCGGGTCGACGCCCCGCTCGACCAGTTCGGCGACGGTCGCCAGGACCAGGACGTTGAGGGTGTACGCGTTGGCGAACGTGGAGACCGCCGCCAGCCGCTCGGAGACCTTCTCCATGCTCACCGCTGTGTCGCCGATGGGGACCTTGGTGTCGATCGCGACGTCCACCAGGTCGTGCAGATTGGCCTTTGACGGGTGCCGGGCCGGGTGGCCGGGGGCGGTGCCCTCGGCGTGCTCGCGCGAGCTGACGCCGATCAGCCGCACCCCGCGCTCGCGCGCGGTCAGTGCCGCGTCGATCAACGCCGCGTTGATGCCGTAAGCGTTGACCAGGATCAGCACATCATTCGCGCCCAGGTCGGCGTCATCGATGACGACGCGACCGTATCCCGGCGTGCGCTCGACCGCCATCGAGCGAAGCGCGCCGTTGGACAGCAGCGTCCCCTCGTCGAGGATCGCGGACATGTGCATGAGCCCGCCGGCGCGGAAGAACACCTCCTGGCTGGCCAGGTTGGAGTGGCCGCCGGGGCCGAAAATGTGCACAAGCCGGTCGGCGGCGATCTGGTCGGCCAGCACGACCGCGGCGGCGTCGATGTTCTCGGCCTCCTCGTCGCGGATGCGGTTCAACAGATCGGTCACCACACCGAGGTACTCGCCGGACAGTCGCCGGGTGCGATCACTCATTCGGGGGCTGACTCCTTGTCCAGGTAGAGGCTGACGGCCTGGTGGGTGCGCAGCGCGGTGGCGGGGTGCCGGCCGGAGATCGGCGCGCGCAGGGCGGCCCGTACGGCCTCGGCCTTGCTGGGCCCCGGGACCATGCAGAACACGCGGGCGGCCGACAGCAGGCGCGGGATGGTGACGGTGAGGGCGTGCGTGGGCACCGCCTCGACGGTTTCGAACAGCCCGTCCTGCACCTGCTGCTCGCGGCTGGTCTCATCGAGTCGGACGACGCGGACCGGCTCGGGGTCCCGGAGGTCGGCGGGTGGGTCGTTGAAGGCCAGGTGGCCGTTGACGCCGATGCCGAGCAGGACCACGTCGAGCGGCGCGGCGGTCAGCAGGGCGCCGTACCGCTCGGCCTCGGCCTGCGGATCCGCGCCGGGGTCGATCAGGTGCACGCTCCCGAGGTGCACCCGGTCGAAGAGGGCTGCGCGCAGCCAGTTGCCGAAGCGCTGCGGCGCCTCCGGGGAGAGCCCGAGGTACTCGTCCATGTGGAAGGCGGTGACCTTCGACCAGTCGATACCGGGCTGCTCGGCCAGCGCGTGCAGTGTCTCCTGCTGGCTGGGGGCCGCGGCGAACATCACCCGCACGTGCTCCTGCGACCGGGTGAGCGACCGCAGCAGCGCGCCGACGTCGGCGGCGGCGGCCCGCCCCAGAGCCGTCCGGTCGTCGTGCACCCGGACGTCGAGTGGGCGGGACGACGGTCGGGTCGTCGAGGCATACCAGTCAAGCGAGTGCATGGTCACCTTCCCCCAGGCGCCCGGCGTTCACGTCTCTCGCCGGTAGGTTGCGGGACAACGTTTCATGCAACCGGTTGCATGTCAAGGTCCGTCATATCCGTCGCATCGACGATGCCTCGAAGCGACGGCTCAGGCTGATTCGGTTCCGGCACGCTCGAGAGCCAGGAGCAGCCCACGACAATCACCCGGCCACGCGACGACCATGGCCTCAACGGAACCGGCGTTCCACGGCTGAGCCGTGGAACGCCGGTCCGTGATCTCTGATGTCAGCGTTGGGATCTGTCGAGGTTTGAGATCATGTCGCCGACCTTTGTGCGCCACGCGCGGTAGGCCGCCGGGTCCTCGGTGTAGTCGATCGTGCTGCCGACCACGTTCTTCGGCACGTCGAGCAGCGCCTCCGCCTTGGTGAGCTCGTCGCCGGGCACATTGTGAGACTGTTGTGCCGTCGAGACTCTGTCCCGAAGAGCCTCCAGGAGGTTGTAGTCCTCCATGCCGTCGCGGAAGTTCTGGATGCGGATGGACGCCAGCGGACCGTTCGGGCCCGGATAGAAGAGCGAGCCGTCGCCGTTGGCGGAGTGGAAGACGCCATCGACCGTCTCGCCCCACGTTGCCGGGTCCCAGCTGCTGAAGACACCGTCTGCCAGGGCGGAGTGGTTCACCCAGCGCTCGACCCGGTAGTAGAGCATGCCGTCGACGCGGTGCTTGTGGGCCATCGGTCCCATCAGCACCCGTGTGTCGATCGGCGGATACCCGTTGAACCAGTTCGCGTAAGGGTGGCCGACTCGCACGTACGGGTACCACCAGACCTGCTCACCCCGCTTGCGGGCCTGTTCGGCGGCTGCCGCGTCGTACTTCGGCACCTCGGGCACCCAGATGTCGATCAGGCCCTTCAGTCCGCTCTCCTCGCCGAGGGTGGGGTCGATGAGGGTGGACATCGTCCTGAGCTCGGGGAAGCGCGCCTTGATCTGGCGCAGGACCTCGCGGATCGCCGGGAAGTACTCGGGCCGGCTCTCGTCGAACCCGTAGATGTACGCGTGCTGGAGCAGGCCCGCGTCGCGGTACTTCGCGGTCCACTCGTCGAGCCGCCCAAGGATCTCGTCGATCTTCGGCTGCCAGGAGCCGGGGTTGTTGGGGTCGAACTTCCGCGGGTCGATGTAGAAGATGTTGAAGTTGCGTAGGCCGTACTTGCTCTTGAGCTCCTGCAGGTCCTCCACCGACGGCGGATCACTGCGGTAGATGTTGTCGGGCTCGAGCTTGAACTGCTCAAGGAAGTCCCAGAACTTGGCGCGCACTCTCTTGAGCTCGTCCGGATCCTTGATCCCGTATACCGACGCCAGGTTCGCCGGGTTGAAGGTGATGGCCGTGGGCTGTGCCGGTCGGGTGGGGAGAGTGAACGGCCAGACTTGGACGTCGACCGCGACGTCCTCAGCCCTTCCTCCTTGTGTCTCGGCCCGCAGCGCCACGCGGTAGCGACCCGGCTTCATCGTCTCCGGGGCGTGCAGTTCGACCCAGAAGGGCTGTACGTCTCCGCTTGCGACATCGACGGAGTCGAGGTCGCTGCGGATGGGATCGGGCGTCCACCCCACGTAGTCGGCAGGGCGTCCGGCCGACGGTCGGATGTGGTAGTACGGCGACTGCTTCGTGTAGAGGGAGCCAACCGGGTGCACGCGAGCGGCGAGCGTGTCGCCGGAGACGGGGTTTCCTTCGGCATCGGTGACCCCAGCGACGCGGACGCGGACGTCCTCCAGCCGTCTCTCGTATGCCATCACGGCGATCTGGACGTTCTCGTGCTCGTTCCGGGCGAGTTTCACCTCGGCGGGTTGCGTGAAATCGCAGGCGCACGGGAGCTCTCGCGGGTAGACGAGGTTCATCGAGTCGGCGACTCCGACGCCGATGTCGGCTCGTGGCCTCGCTCGGCGCGCCTCGACGAGTGTTCCCAGCCGCTGGACGGCTTGACCGGCCGCCTGGATCTGGTCGCTGAGCGTCTGCGCCGCGGAGAGTTCCAGGTCCGCGTCCTGTGCTTTCTCCCGCAGGTCCGCGAGCCTCCGCTGGAGCGCCTGCACCTGTTCGTGCAGATAGCCGTCGGGGCCGGCGGTCGACGCCCCAGGCAGGCGACCTGCCACGCGTTGCAGGTCGGCCTGGGCCCGTTGTACGCGGTCGTCGAGGCGCATCGCGTTGATCAAAGGGTCGGTCAAACGGGAGGTGGTGGCCGTGTGTACGGGCTGATCTGTCGTGAGCTCGAGCCCGTCGACGTGGAGGGTCTGGTCCCACGGCGTGCGGTACATGTTCTGCCAGCGCGTCAAACTGATCTTGACGAAGCTCACATGGGCCACATCCACCGCCGAGGCGATGTCGGAGACGGGGATGTCGACGGGCTGGTAGCCGTACCCGGGCACGGTGACCGTCCGCTGGTATGGCTTGCTCTCCCCGGTGCCGCCGATCCATATCGTGACAGCGGTGGGGTGCTCTCGGGGATTCACCAGGTCGACGGTGAAGAACCGGTAGTCGTTCCAGTCGACGGATTTGAGCGCTTGGCCGGCGTCGAGCTGGATCGCGGGGTAGTCCTTACCTTGCGGAGTCGTGAATCCGGGTGCGTCGAAGCGCAGGCCGGAGCGTCCCTCGGTCGCGAACTCGGAGTCTTGTGCGACACGGTCCAGCTTTGGCGCCCGGACCGTCACGGCGTTCGCGGCGGCTGCGTCCTCGAAGCCGGCCAAGGTGACGACGCCGGCCGGGGACGCCCCCCACGCCGACGCGCTGGACGCCAGTATGAGGGGGAGCAGGGCGCTTATCACACGCAGATGCCTTCTCGGGCCTGGCATGACTACTCCTTGGATAGGCCGGCGGGCGGGACGTACCCAGGGGCGAGGGCCGAGAGCGCCTCGCCCGTGTGCTTGTCTCCGAGCCGGACGAACACGGGGTTGTCGGCGAGTGGGGTGGGGTAGTCGCGCAGCCATGTCGGCCCGTGCCGCACCTTGCGGGTACGCACATCCAGCCAGCTCCCCTCCGGGAGGTAGATATCGCGCTGCGTGGCGGAGGTCAGTTGCGGTGCGGCCATGACGGCCGATCCCAGCAGCCACTGGTCGGTCAGCGTGTACGTCTCCGTGTCGGCCGGGAAGTCGTAGAAGACGGGCTTCATGACCGGCTCGCCGGTACCCACCGTCTCCTTGGAACGGTTCCAGATGTAGGGAGCCAGGTTGCGGTGGCGCTGGATAGCTTTGCGGTAGAGGTCGATGGTCTCCTGGTCGTACGCCTCGCTCTGCCCGGTGCGCGTGTTGGTGACACCGAGCGGTGAGGTCGACGAGTACATCAGCGGCATCAGCGCGGCCGCCTGGGCCCACCGGACGAGGAGGCGCTTCTCCGGCGGGGGACCGGTCATCGATCCGCCGATCATGTCCGTCTCGACGAACGGGTAGCCGATCGTGACCTCGGCCAGCGCCTGCGTGACGCCCAGCTGGAGACCCTGCCAGTCGGTGTACTTGTCCGCCTCGCGCGTCACGAAGCCATGCTTCTGGCGCCCCCAGGAGATGCGGATGCCGACGCCCTGCAGGTCGAACTTGTCGGCGGACTGGGCACCGAAGTCGAGGTAGTCGACGGGCTTGGTCCCCGGATAGGGCCTGCAGTGCGGTTCGTAGAAGCGCGTGTCGAACTTGAACCCGTCGACGCCGTAGCTCTCCATGAGGTGGCGCAGCTTGCCCTCATACCATGCACGGGCCGCCGGGTTGCCGAGGTCGACGATGCCGGCCACGCCGTTGTAGACCTTGCACGTCTTGGTCGGATCGGTGCCGTCGCGCATGAGGTAGCCGAGACGCTCCGCCTCGGCATAGGCCGCGGAGTTCTCGCGGAGCCACAGCCCTGTCCACAGGCCGAAGTCCATGCCCATGCGGTGGATCTCTTGGCTCATGGCGCGTGGGTCCGGGAACTTCGTCCGGTCGAAGTCCAGATCGCCCCAGACGCGCTCCCAGCCGTTGTCGAGCTGCACGCCATGGCCCGCGAGACCGTTGTCGGCCAGGCCGTGAGCCCACTGGAGGACCTTCTGCTGGTCCATCCCCTGGTAGAACTGGGCCCAGCTGTTCCAGAGCGGAGAGGCGACCTGCTTGTACGTGGCATCGATCTTCTCCGGTGCGCCGACGATGCCGATGTAGTCGCGGTAGACGTCCCGCGCGTAACGCTCCACGAACACCGTGCCGTGGAAGTCATCGCCGTCTTTGACAGTGAACCTGCCGAGCCCGTCGGCACCGTCGTTGATCGCCACGTCCATCTGCCGCGTCGTGTCGACCCACACGCCCGCACCGGAGGAGGTGAACCAGAACGGGTCGACCTGCAGGATGCTGGACGGATCGAACGCCGCGTCGTGCACCTGCCCGGTCTCCAACGGCCAGGGTTGCGCCCGGTTCCCCACTTCGCCGTGGCCGTACCAGTGCCCCGCCGAGGACAGCCTGTAGCTCTCCCCGACAGATCGAGCAGACGCGGCCTCGTTCGCCCCGGCGCTCTTCTTGACCTGCCAGTCGAGGTGATAGCGATCCGAACCGGCAGTGATGCGGTAGTCCACCACGTGGTCCGGCGAGGTGGTCGCCAGGGTCAGGCTCAGGACGGCCTT
Organism: Streptomyces sp. HSS9-12; assembly: GCF_054963655.1. Lineage (NCBI taxonomy): Bacteria > Bacillati > Actinomycetota > Actinomycetes > Kitasatosporales > Streptomycetaceae > Streptomyces > Streptomyces sp. HSS9-12. Next base: position 66,609 of record NZ_JBUEGC010000026.1, read on the forward strand.
CTGCTCGTCCCAGTGCCAGGAGCGAACGCTCGTCGCGTGGTGCCAGCTGTCCCCGACGAGGAATCTGACCGGCCCCTGTGCGCCGTCGCTGGACGGGGTCGCGAGGACCGTGCGCCCGGACCTGACGGTGGTGACCTGCAGGGCGTCGGTCTGGATACGAACACTGTAGCCGGGTGGGGAGTTGGCGGTGTCCGCGGCGCCGACGCGGAGGACGAGGACATTGCCCTGCTGATCGACCTCGGGCGCGGGCGTCGTGGACTCGGTGCGTGCGGGGCTCTCCGCGGCCGCAACGGCTGAGAGGGGCGCGAGCAATGTCGCGGCCAAGGCGAGCACCAGCGAGTGCCGTGGTCGTTTCGCTCGGCGGGAGAGCATGGGAGGACCTCCTCGAAGGCGATTGATAAATAATGCTTGAACCAGGGGCATTGCGCGCATGATTGCGCAGGCCATCAGGCCGGTCAAGGCCCCTCGGCATCACTTTTAGTGCGATTGGAGAGCGCCGCAGCTCAGGCCAGGTGTGCGCATTCATGCTTGAAGGAGGCAACTATGCGCCATGTTTGAACACGACGCCACGCAACCGTCCGACCTGGAGAGGGCGGAAGGGAGCAGCGATGTGCAGGATCTCGAGCGCAGGTTCCCCGCGGAGCGGAGGGGCGCGTACATGGCGCGCCGGCAGAAGAGGCTCTTCCACGAAGTCGGTGCGTGGGACTCCATCGCGGACGTCGTGGGCGTCTGCGCCGCACTGCACGACCTCGGGATCACAAGACTCACAGCGAGTGCCGTCGCCGTCGGTTCCGGGCGGGTGCGCGTGGCTCCCGGTCGGCGCAGGAAGCAACGGGAGCACGCATGGTTCCCGGACCGTCCTCGCTTTGCGACATCGAACGAAGCGTCAGCGCACGTTCGCGCCACATGGTCTTCAGTCGCCGCGTGCCAGCAAGCCGGACAGCATGTCGAGGACCGAGTCGGCGGCGTCGCCGTCGGCTGTGAGAACGACCTCGTCGCCGTGCCGCGCGCCCAGGGTCATCAGCCCGAGGAGGCTGGAGGCGTCGACGGTGGCCTTGCCCTCCTTGCCCACCCGTACCGTGATCGGCTGCTTGGCGGCCGCCTTGGCGAAGTCCGCCGCCGGGCGTGCGTGCAGACCTTCCTTGGCGGCGATGATGACGCGGCGTTCAGGCATGAGCGCCTCCTTTGGAGGACTGTAGGGAGATGAGGATCGGGGTGCGGCGCCGCCACGGAACGGTGAGGTGACGGCGAGCGCCCTGCGATGGCGGGGCTGAGCGGCCTTTCAGAGGTAGAAGATGCGGTCGCCGTTCTCGGCGAGAAGCCGCGCGTTCCATTCCGTGCCGCCGTCGACATTGGCGGCCAGGAACACCGGCGGGGTGATCCCCCGTTCGATCAGCTTCTCGACGGTGGCGGCGACCAAGGCGTGCAGGAGTGCCGTGCTCGTCACGCCCGAGGCCGGGCAGAAGCGCTGCGGCATCTGCTCGCTCTCCAGGATCGCGTCCCCCTTGTCGACCTTGTTGTCGAGGACGAAGTGGGCGAAGTCCTTCATCTTCTGTCCGGAGTCGTGCCGGGAGGCGACCGCGTCCGAATAGGCGTGCGAGGTCACGCCGATCACGGTGATCCCGCGGTCGGCCGCCAGCCGTGCCATCTCGATCGGGACGGCGTTGCGGCCCGAGACGGACACGACGATGAGGACGTCGCCGCTGCGAATCGGCGCGTTGTCGAGGATCACCTGGGCGTATCCGGGCAGCTTCTCGATCCCGGTCCCGACCGTCGGGGGCCGGGTGTCGAGCGCGGCGATGCCCGGCCCGAACAGCGGGTTCACCAGCATCAGACCGCCGGCGCGATAGACGATGTCCTGGACCGGCAATGAGGAGTGGGAGCACCCGAAGGCGAATAGCCGCCCGCCGCCCGCCAGGCAGTCGGCGATCTCGCCGGCCGCCTCCCCGATGGCCGGAACCTCCTCATCGCGCAACCGTTGCAGCAGGTCGATCACTGAGTCCAGATAGGACGTGCTGAGCTCACTCACCGATGGATGCCTTTCGCAGGTTGTCGGTCGGTGGACGGCCGCGGGGGGTGCTGTACGGCATCAGAAGCCGAACAGGCGGCCGACGGCGTCGATGGCGATGGCCGGGATGATCAGGTCGGGCACGGTGAATCCAATCCCGGTGGCTCCGAGGGCGGTGAGGTCGCCGAAAACCTTGAACTCGTAGGCGTAGCTGATGAGGAACCAGCCGACGAAGCCCCAGAGGAAACCGCCCGCCCAGGCACCGCGGCGGCCGCCGGTGGCGTTGCCGAAGATGGCGCCCGCGCCGGAGGCGAAGAACGCGACGATCATGCTGGGAATGGGCACCGGCCAGCCGATCGCGGCCATCAGCGCCATGCCGGCGATCTGCCCGATCAGGCCGGAGATGAGGCCGACGATCAGCGCGTTCGGGGCGAAGGGGAAGATCACCGGTACGTCGAGGGCGGGCTTGGCGTTCGGGATGACCTTGCGGGCGATCCCCTCGAAGGCAGGCACGATCTCGGCGATGAGCATCCGCACGCCGTACAGCAGGATCAGCATGCCCGCGGTGAAGCCGAGCGCGGCCAGGAAGGTGAAGACGGCCCAGTTCTGGCCGTCGGAGATCTGCTTGGTGAAGGTGGCGGTGTCCTTGCTGATGACCGCCGCGGTGCCCGCGATGAAGGCCACCAGCATCATCATCAGCGTGGTGGACACGGCGATGTCGCGGAAGAAGTTGAGCTTCTTGGGGACCTTGTAGTCCTCCGTGCTGTGCTCCGGGTTTCCGATGAGCTTGCCGAAGCCGGCGGCCAGCATGTTGAGCGAGGTCTGCCCGTGGGCGAAGGCGACCTGGTCGGAGCCGGTTATGCGGCGCATGACCGGCTGCGCCAGTGCGGGCGCGAGCGTCATGTAGGCGCCGTCGGCGATCGACGCCGACGCCACCGTCCAGAACCCGTTCATGCCGAGGCTGTGGAAGAGGATCGCGAAGCCGGCGGCATGGACCCAGATCATGTGACCGGTGAGGTAGACGTACCGGAACCTGGTGATCCGGGCCAGCACCAGGTGGAAGGCGTAACCGAACAGCAGGGTCAGCCCGATCAGCGTCCCCAGTTGGTGGACGTCCTTGGTCTGGATCGCGCTGACGACGGCCTCGTCGAAGGTCACGAACGTCTTGACGCCGCCGGTCGGCAGAGCCATCTCGAACATCTTCTGAATCGGCGTCAGCGATTCGAGCAGGACCGTGACGCCGCCGGCGACGATGAGCAGGCTCAGCACCGTCTTGATCGTGCCGCCGACGATGTCGCCGAGCGGCTTTCGCTGGACGATCAGCCCGATGAGGGCGATGCACCCGACGATGATCGCCGGTATCTGGAACAGGCTGACGACGAACTCCAGGGCTTCCATGGGGGCCTCCAGGGCCAGGCAGGGGGCGGCGCCGGCATCGCCGATGCCCGCCGAGGCATCGCCGTCAAGGTGGTGGACGTGAGGGGACGACGACGGGGGGCGAGTCAGGGCGGGAAGGAGATGGGAACACGCGGGGGAGGGCGGGGGCGAACAGAGGTCTCAATCGCTGTGCATGGAGCGGACGGTGTCGAGCAGCTTGGTTTCGATCTCCTGCTTGTCGACGAGATTGTCGATCAGCACAACGGCGGAACCGGCGCCCGTGACATGCGACTCCATGTCCCGCGTCGTGACGACGATGTCCGCCTGCATCGTCTTGAACGAGCCCAGGTCAACCGGGTCCACGCTCGCGTCGACCTTCTCGTCGGCGAGGATCTCGCGGATCCGCATGGCGAGCATCATGCTCGTGCCGAAGCCCATGCCGCATACGGTGGCGATCTTGATCAACGGGTTCCTCCGCCGGTGTCGTCGTTGATGCCGGTGTCGTCGTTGATGGAAAGGGCCGCGCGCAGGTCGCCGTCCGTCCGGGCCTCCCGGACCCTGGCCAGCACCGGGGCGTCCAGCAGCAGCGCGCTGATCCGTTGCAGGGCAGCGATGTGGGCGTCCTTGTCCACGGCCGCGAAGGGGATGACCAGGTCGACGGGGTCATTGGCCGGATGGCCGAACTCGACCGGCTTCGCCAGCGTCAACAGCGCGATCCCGGGCCGCAGGACGCCCTGCTCGGGCCGGGCGTGCGGCATCGCCACCCCTGGGGAGATGACGATGTACGGCCCGAACTCGGTCACCGCCGCTCGCATCGCGTCGGCGTAGCGGGACTCGCAGGCTCCCGCCGCGACGAGCAGCCGCCCCGCCTCGTCCACCGCCTCCTCCCAGGAGGTCACGTGGACGCGAGCCCGGACGGTGGAGGCGGACAGGAGTGCACCGAGGTTCCCGTCGATCATCTGTAACCCCTTGACCTGGGGAGTCCATTTGGCTGCAACTCTTAGCTTGGTTATGCTCACTGAATGGGGATAGCGTGCAGAATCGATCAGGGCATGTCAAGGTTTGACTTCAGATGATCCGGTCGGCGTACGTCGCGGTACCGTCAATTCCAGTGGCCGGCCGACAGCGCGACGCACGGCGCCGACAGGTCGCCGACAGGTATCCGTGCCGCTCAGACCCGGCGGCGTGCAGAATCGCATACGGAGGCCGGAAGGGCCGCGATCGGGGGCCACAGCATGATCGCATCGGCGCGTTGGGCCCCCGCCATGTCCAGGCGCGGTCTCCGTGCTCTGCCACCACCCGCTCGATCCATTGAAGGAGCACCATCCGTGAACCGCTATGAGCGCCTGAACGCAGTCTTGGAGCTGCTGTCGGAGCAGGGCCGCCTCGAGGTGGACGACATCACAAGGGCGCTCGGCGTGTCGGCGGCGACGGCCCGTCGCGACCTCGACCACCTGGCACAGCAACAGTTGCTGACCCGCACGCGCGGGGGCGCGGTGGCCAACGGGATCGCCTACGACCTGCCGCTCCGTTACAAGACCGCCCGCAACGCCGATGAGAAGCAGCGCATCGCGCACGCGGCCGCCCGGCTCGCCTCCCGCGGCGCGGTGGTCGGCCTCAACGGCGGCACCACCACGACGCAGCTGGCCACTGCGCTGGCGACCCGCCCCGACCTCACAGGATCGGCCAACGACCTGGCCTTCACGGTGGTGACGAACGCGCTGAACATCGCCTACGAGCTCACCGTCCGCCCGCATGTGAAGGTCGTCGTCACCGGAGGCGTCGAGCGGCCGCAGTCCTACGAGCTGATCGGCCCGCTCGCCACCCGGATCCTGGAGGACATCTCGCTCGACATCACGTTCCTCGGGGTGGACGCGATGGACCCGGAGGCCGGCGCGACCGCGCATCACGAAGGCGAGGCGAGCATCAACCGCCTGCTGGCGTCGCGTGCCCGCAAGGTCGCGGTCGTCGCGGACTCCTCCAAGCTGGGCAAGCAGGCGTTCGCGCGGATCTGCGACACCGATGACGTCGACGTGCTGGTCACCGACACCGCGGCTCCGGCCGACCTGCTCCAGCGGTTCAAGGACCGCAACGTGGAAGTGATCACGGCCTGACGGTCCCGCACCTTCACGCCCCGTGCCCGGGCGCCCGTTCATCCGCGCCTGCCCCGAGCGAGCGGACGCCGCCCTCCCCCTGAGCGAGTGTGCTCACAACATCATGAAACCCATCACCGATTGACATGATGGATCACGCTCTCGGAGGTCATCCCCGGGGACGCTCGCCATGGTGAACCCCATGTGAACCCGCGCCCTGCGGTGCGCCCCGCCTGCGCTCCGCCCACCCGTTCACGGCACCCAGACCACGTGGGTACAGGCGTTCTCGGTGGGCCGTTCTCGACTGCCTGCGTTCTCCGGAACCGGTCGTCCGAGCACGCTCGCATCGGACGACGGAGCACGCCCACACTGCGAGCGTCAGCGCCGCGACGATCCGGCGCGGGTTCGCGTATGGTACGCGGCGCCCGTTCTCCCACCGGAGCGGAAGAGCCTGGCATGCGGACTCATCACTTCTCCCCGGGGACGTAGAGGCGGATGTCGTCGACTGTGGCCGAGCCCTCGTAGAAGTTCAGATGCGGGTCACCGAGGATGAAGTAGTCCGGGTAGGCCGACCCCTTGGGCCACTGCTCGACCGAGTAGCTGCCGTGCGGCCCGCTGAACGTCAGGGTGGAATTGAACCGGCCGTCGTACTCCCCGGGCGTGTTGTTGTAGTGCCAGATCGGCGTGGATCCCTGGACGAAGTCGCGGTGGTAGCGCAGCGTCATGCGGCCCGCGTTGCGGAAGTTGCCCGACATCTCGGTCGTGTAACCGGTCGCGTCCCGTTCGATGGCGAAACGGTAGGTCTCACCGGGCATGAGCTCCGGCTGGATCTCGGCCGCGGAGACGATGGTGCCCGGGGTGGACTCGGTGCCGTTGAACGTGCCGCACTCGGTCGGCATGACGAACTGGTTGTACCCGATGCTCGCGTCCCGCCAGCGCGAGCCGTCGAAGAAGATCTCGTTGATGCCGTTGCCGCTGCTCTCGGGCGCGTTGTAGTTGTACGGCTGCTTCGTCGCCGGATTGCAGATGGCGTAGCTGCTGACGCCCGTCCGCTTCACGTTGTACGCGTCCATGCCCACCTTGCGGTGGTTGTGGATGAAGACGTTGTTGTGCGGGGCCGGCCGGGCGTAGTCCATGATCGACAGGAAGTAGAAGCCGTTGTCGGTGCGGACGTCCCCGAAGTTCGGGTTGCAGGGGTCCGCGGGGCCCGAGAAGTCGCCGCGCGCCTTCCAGGGCCAGTTGGTCTTGCAGCCCTCCGTCCCATAGCCGTTGGTCTTGCCGTCGTACTCCCAGGTGCCGTCGCGCTTGCCGCCGAAGTCTATGGTGCGCAGGGTGTACTCGATCCGGTACCGCGGAGGCAGCGCACGGGTGGAGCGGATGATGCCCCCGCCGTCATGGCGCGGCTCCTCCAGCTTGGCGGCCCGGCCGCCCGGTTCCGTCGTGACATTCCGCAGCGAGGGAGGACCCTCAGGGCGGCCGTCCTTGTCGATGTCGCGGGCGGCCAGTTCGGCGGTCAGCCAGCCGTCCTTGCCGAACGCCACCCGCTTGCGCAGGATGTCGGAACCGGCGAGCTGGCGGCGGAAATCGGACCCGCCCTGGATTTCGTAGTACTTGCCGTCGTCGTCGATGTGGTCGACGTTCCAGGGGCTGGCGTCCCCGTGCGGGTCCTTCACCCACGGGGCCGCGTCGACCGCGAGCGGCGCGCCGAAGCTCTCGTCGTAGACCAGTCGCCAGGCGCCGGGATCGGCCGAGGGGGCGGGGTCGGGATTCGCGCGCGCCGGTGAGGCCAATAGCGCGACGAGCGACGCGGAGGTCCCGATGGCCAGTGCCAGCCGTCCGGGCGCATCTGATCGGCGCATGCCCTTCCTCCTTTGATGGAGCGGCTCTGGTGTTCCCTGGATGCTGCTTGCAGATGCTTTTAATGTCAAGATTCCAATCATTAACAAACACAAGTCAGCATGCTTGGTGCAGTGAGAACACGGCGACTGTGCGGTCCCCCTCTGATGCGGCGGACTGACGACCGCTTGCAGCGGCGCCCGCCCTTGACATGCAACCGGTTGCACGCCACAGTGCCGCAAAGCGCGCGTCGCCTCGGAAGCGGGCGCGCGCGGCCTCTATCCGGCCCTCCGGAGGGATCTATGGGTTTCCTCGACTGGCTCATGCTCGGCGGCTACTTCGTGGTGATGATCGGGATCGGGGTCTGGTCCAAGGCCCGCATTCACGACGCCCGGGACTTCTTCACCGCCGGCGGCCGGATGCCTTCGTGGCTGTCCGGCATCTCGCACCACATGTCCGGCTACAGCGCGGCCGTCTTCGTCGCCTACGCGGCCGTGGCGTACGAGGTCGGCTTCACGCTCTACATATGGTGGGCCGTCGGCATCACGATCGCGATGCTCATCGGCGCCGCGCTGTTCGCCCCACGGTGGGCACGGATGCGCCAGCGGCTCGGCGTCATCTCGCCGCTCGAGTACCTCGCCACGCGCTACAACGTCCCGACTCAGCAGCTGCTGGCGTGGAGTGGCGCCGGACTCAAGGTCTTCGACGTGGGCGCGAAGTGGACCGCCTCGGCGTTGCTGCTGAACGTCTTCGCCGGTGTCCCGCTCGTCTGGGGGGTACTGCTCACGGGCGGCGTCACGCTCGTCTACTCGACGATCGGCGGTCTGTGGGCGGACGCCCTCACCGATTTGGGGCAGTTCATCATCCAACTCATCGCCGGCGTCACGCTCTTCGTGGCGGTGCTCGCGCGTCTCGGCGGCGTGCCGGCCGTGTGGCGCATCTGGGACGAACTGCCTGAGGGTCACTCCCACCCGTTCAACGGGGACTACACCGTATGGTTCGTCCTCACCTACCTGCTCATCAGCACGTTGTCGTACAACGGCGGCACATGGAACCTCGCGCAGCGGTTCATCGCTGCACCCACCGGTGCCGAAGCCCGCCGAGCCGCGCTCCTCTCGGCCGGGCTCTACCTGTTCTGGCCCCTGGTGCTCTTCTTCCCGATGTGGGCGGCGCCGGTGATCCTGCCAGGCCTCAAGCAGCCCGACCAGTCGTACGCGCTGCTGACCCAGGAGTTGCTGCCGGGCGGACTCATCGGCCTCGTGCTCGCGGGCATGTTCGCCCACACGATGGCCATGACATCCTCCGACGCGAATGCAATCTCGTCCGTGGTCGTCCGTGACATCCTGCCTGCGGTCTGGAAGAACGGCCGGAACATGGTCGGCCGCACCGAGCTGTTCGCCGGCCGGCTCAGCACCTTCCTCTTCATCGCCCTGTCGATGGGTATCGCACTGACCGCCGACTCCTTCGGTGGCGTGCTCGGCCTCATCATCCTCTGGTTCGGGGCGCTCGTCGGCCCGATCGCGATCCCCATGCTGCTCGGCATGCTGCCAGCGTTCCGTCGCTGCGGACCTTCGGCGGCGATCAGCTCATGGGCGTCCGGGCTTGTCGCGTTCGCGCTGGTCAAGTACGTCTTCGCGAACGATGTCGAGGTATTGACGATCGCCGCTCCGGTGCTCACCTCGCTGGTCGTCTTCGTGTTCGTCGGTCTCTTCCACCCCTGGCGTGAGCCGGCCTCCGACGCCCTGGTCGACGCGCTCGGGGTCGAGGAGCCGACGGAGCAGATCAGAGAAAAGGCTGCCGATCGTGTCTGATGACGGCCGCCCGTACCGCGAGCACCTGCTCCGGGATGTGCTGTCCTGGTGGGAGCGCAACGGTCCCGACGACGAGTACGGCGGCGTGCTGACTTGTTGGGACAACGCGGGCAGGACGCTGATCTCCAGCGACAAATACACGTGGTCGCAAGGGCGCTGGATCTGGCTCATGGCTCGTGTGGCCGACGCGGCCCGGCGGGGCGTGCTCCCGCCCGGCGGCCCGGCCGATCCGGAGGCCTGCCTGCACCGGGCACGCGCGACCGCGGCCTTCGTGCGCGAACATGCGTTGCTCGGCAACGGCACGACTGCCTACGTCACCGACCGCGTCGGCACGCCGCGGGAGCCCGCACCGGGATCGGGTCTGCACACGAGCGCGTTCGCCGATTGCTTCGCCGCGCTCGGGTTCGCCGCGCTGGCTCAGGTGGACGGGGACACGGACGCGGGCCGGCTCGCCGAGTCTCTGCTCCTGGGGGTCGCAGCGCGGGCGCGCGATCGTACGCTCCGCACCGACCCGTATCCGATCCATCCCCGCTTCCGGGCGCTGTCGGTGCCGATGATCCTTGTCGGTACAGGCACCGAGGTGTGGGCGGCGACCGGCAGCCGCCGCTGTGCCGACGTAGTGGCCACCGCCGCCCGTGAACTCGCCACAACCCTACGGTCCGGCGATGATCTGGTCGAGATGCGACCGGACGATCCCGAGCTGGCCGACACGCTCCTGGCCCGGCATCGCACTCCAGGGCACGTGCTCGAGGTCCTGTGGTTCCTCATACACGCCGCCGACACCCTTCCCGCCGTCGCGGCGGAGCTCGGTGCCGGAGACGTGTTCCGGGGTCGTCGCAGGCTTCCGGACTGGCTGCCGGAGGCGGCGCTACATGCACTCGAGACGGGTTGGGACGACGAGCACGGCGGTCTGTTCCGCTACGTCGACATGGCGGGCGGAGCGCCCAACGGCCTTCTGCTGGGTGATCCGTACGAGACACTGGTCGTCGAAACGTGGAACACCAAGCTCTGGTGGCCGCATGCGGAAGCGTTGTACACGACGGCGCTGTTGGCACGTCGCACTGGCGACCGCCGGTTGGCGGACTGGCACGCACGCCTCCGTGACTACACTCTCACCACGTTCCCTGCGGGTCCCGGCGGGGAGTGGACTCAGATCCGGGCGCGTGATGGGACGCCGCTCGACCGCGTCGTCGCTCTGCCGGTCAAGGACCCCTTCCACATCGCCCGCGCGCTGCTGTTGCTCACCGAGCTGGAGGCAGGAAACATGCGCAGCGATGAGGGGAACTCCGCGTGAGGCGAAGGGTGCGCCTGTGTCAGTGCGGAATGCCGTCCTCGTCGGCGGCACGCTCGTCTCATAGCAGCAGAACGCCGAGATGCGGGCGCTGGCCGAAGCGCTTCGAACAGATCGAGGAGATCAAGAAGATCTCGGCCGCGGCGCCGGGCTGGCCTCTGGCCGGGAGGTGCCCCCGCGCCGCGTTCTCGAATCATCCGAATAGGCCTATGTGGGGACGCGTCTGCGCCGCGGGAGACACCCGCACCCCGCGAGCTGGCGGACGCCGGCTCGGCCTCAGCGATCGCGGCCCGCGCTCGAATGACCCGGTCGAGCGCGGGCGACGCGGGTGCGGGCGCCGGCAACAAGAAGGCGTCCCGCTTCTTCGGTTGGCGGGGGCGGGCCGTCCGCGTCACCAGGCCGGCGCCTCCTGCGCGAGCGCGGTGAGCGCCGAGGTGAAGCACTCGGCGGGTGGAGTGACGAGCCCCGCGCCGACCTGGCCGGTGCCGGCGACTCGTCCCGCCATCCCCGTGTTGATTTGAGGCAGCACGCCGGTGCGCACGACACTGGCGACGTCGATGCCGGTGGGGGTGCCGCGGAAGTCGAGCACGGGCACCTGGTACGCCGGGTTCTCGGCCAGTGTGATCTCGTACATCCGGCGTGTCGCGTCGAGCGCGTCCTTCACCTCTCCCCCCACGAACCGGACGATCGCGGGAGCCGCGGCCATGGCGAAACCACCGATGCCGGCCGTCTCGGTGATCGCCGAGTCGCCGATGTCGGGGTTGGCGTCCTCGGGACCGTAGGAACCCAGGTAGAGCCCGTCGGGTACCTGAGCCGGGCCGGTGAACCAGCGGTCGCCCGTGCCGGACACCTGGATGCCGAAGTCGGTGCCGTTGCGGGCCATGGCCACGACCATCGTCGAGCCGGGCACCCCACGCCCCGCATCCAGCGCGAGCTTGCAGGCAGGCATCGCGAGGTTGAGGAAGAAGTGGTCGTTGCCGCTGACGAAGCGGATGGCCTCGGCGATGTCGGCGGCGGGAGCACCGCACTCGACCAGGTCCGAGAGCAGCTCACGCAGCAGCATCAGGGTGCCGGCCCGGTTGCGGTTGTGCCCCTCGTCGCCCATCTGCAGCATCTGGGCGATGATCGCGCGGATGTCCACCGGACCGTGCGCGCGTACGGCGCTGCGCAGGAGCGGGCCGAGCACGGAGGACATCCACCGCAACCGGTCGATGACCTCGGGGCCGTACGCTCCGTAGCGCAGGACCTTGCCGAGCCCTTCGTTGATCGAGCACCACGCGCGGGTGCCGTGGGTGGTGTCCTCCAACTGGAACATCCACATCGAGGGGCTGACGACACCTGCCATCGGGCCGACGGCACTGTGGTGGTGGCAGGGTTGGAGTTCCACTCCCCCGCCGGCCAGACGTGCCGTGGCTTCCTCGGGAGTGGTGGCCAGACCCTCGTAGAGCATGGCGCCGATGAGGGCGCCGCGCATCGGGCCTGAGGCCCGCTCCCAGTCGATCGGCGGCCCGGCGTGCAGGAACTGCCCGTGTCGCAGGCCGAGGACTTCACTCGCAGGCCGCACGTCCACCAGCTGTGCGGTGGCGGCCAGCACACGCTGCACGGCCGTGCGGTTGGCCTCCTCGCGGCGCGGGTCGGCGAGCACCCGCGCCAGGGTGTCGGCGGTTCCGGGCAGCGGCGGGCGCCAGTCGACGCGGGTGACCGGTACGGCCTGGGCCGACAGGGCGTCGGCGAACAGGTCCGCGCCCACGGCCACCACCGCGGGGTCTCGGCGCAGGAGACGGCCGGAGGTCGGGAGACGGTCGTTCACGGGTGCTGCCTTTCCACGAGTGCCACGGCGCGGCGGGCGGCCGCGGCATTGGACAGGTGGACCTCGGCGCCGGCGTCGGCCAGGGTACGGGCCTGGGCGTGCAGGTCCTGCGGGTCGAGGTCGGTTCCGCACAGGGAGACCACCACTGCCGGAGCGTCGGGGCCGGCCGCGCGGACAAGCTCGGCGACGTCGGCGCCGGGATCGGGATGGGAGCCGTGGCCGATCACCACGTCCAGCAGCACGGCGGCGGTGGCGGGGTCGGCGAGTTCCTCGGCGAGCCGCTCAAGGCGCAGAGTCGGGTCGATCATGGGGTGGGGGCGGCCCGCGGTCAGCAGGTCGTCGCCGAAGTCGATCATCAGGTGCCCGGTGGTGCGCAAGTCGCCCGGGAGGGCCCAGCCGGGTTCGAGTGGGATGTTGGAGGCGATGGGGCCCAGCGCGTCGGCCGCGATGACCATGGCCTCGTCGCAGAGCGTGCCGCCGCAGAACAGCCCGCGCAGGGCTCCGGACCGCGGTGTCAGCGGCCGGTCGGGCAGCCAGGAGGGCCAGCCCGGTCCCTGCTCGTCCGGCGCCGGGTGTCCCAACCCGGCCAGTGCCTTGGTCGCGGCGGCGGTCAGGTCGTCCTGGCCGCGGCCGAGGAAGGCGAGCTGCACGGGCGTGGCCAGACCGGCGGCGTAGCGGGCGACTTCGGCTGCCACCGAGGGCGCCGGCGGCTTGGACACGACGACGATCAGCTCGGTTTCCGGGTCGGCGTCGAGCAGGGCCATGGCCTGCAGTGTGGAGCGGGCGCCGACGGCCTCCGACAGGTCCCGGCCGCCGACGCCGAGGCAGTGGCTGATGCCCGCCCCGGCGGCGTGCAGCAGGCACATGAGCTCCTGGGAGCCCGTTCCCGAGGCTGCCACCAGGCCGGCCTTCCCGGGCCGGACGGTGTTGGCGAAGCCCAGCCCGACGCCGCCGACGACGGCGGTTCCGCAGTCCGGCCCCATCACGAGCAGACCGCGCGCGCGCCCGTGATCCTTGAGCCGGATCTCCTGCTCGACCGGCACGTTGTCGCTGAAGACAATGACGTCGAGACCGGCGTCGAGGGCGTCCACGGCCTCGGCGAAGGCGTTGGGGCCAGGTACGGAGACCAGCGCCAGGGTGGCCTCTCCGGTGGCCGCTGCGGCGCGGCGGACGGTTCGGTGGGCGGGCCCGGTGGAGATGCCGCCGGAGCCGCCCGAGCTGCGCGCGGGGGCGGACAGCGCTTGCTCCAGGCAGTCGCCGGCGCGCCGCAGGGTGTCCTCGTCCTCCGCCCGGATGGCGACGATGAGGTCGTTGGGGCCCGCGCCCTCCGGGATGTCGAACCCCATGCTCGCGAGCAGGCCCAGGTTCAGTTCCGTCCCCATGGCCACGAGCGCGTTGTCGACCCCTTCGACCGCCGTGACCGCCCGGCTTACTTGCATCAGACTTACCGAGTCGCGGTACGTTCCGCGGCGCAGCTCCAGTGTGCTGATCACGCATGCTCCTTCCGTTGAGCGTTGCAGGGGGCGTTGCGCCGCGTGCGACGCCACGCCAGAGCGGCGTGGGCACCCGCGAGCACCCCCAGGCCGAGGTCCGCTCCCGAGGTGTGACCCACCGTCAGCAGGCGGGTCAGGGCTCGGTCGACGGACGCGTTGCCGGCGACGGCGTCGACGAGGTCGATGACCTGGTCGCAGCCGTCACCTCGCGCGGCGTGGCCGAGCAGTGCCGCGGACAGGTCCGTGGTGCGGCCTATGGCGTGCGCGGCGAGGTGGTCGCCGAGCCGGGCCTGCTCCTCGGTCCAGGTGCCCAGGTGGCGCAGTGCGAGCAGGAAACCGCTCAGCACGTCGTCGCCGCTGGGGGTGAGGCCCGGGCCGAGGCCGACCATGCGGCCGGCGGCGGCCGCGGCGGCGGTGCGGTGGCCGCGAGCCGCGTGGCCGAGCAGTTGCAGGAGGGCGGCACGTCCCGTCCGTGGCAGGCCGGGTGACGGTCCGCCGGGGCGGCGGAAGGCGGCGTTCAGCTCGCGGACCGCCGCCCGTACCGTCGACGGGTCGCGCGGCGCCTGCGGTCGCCTGGGTGTCCACCAGCGGGCGACGCGGACGGAGAGCGTCCCGACGCCCACCATTCCGGCGCCGCACCGGGCTGGGGCGCGGACGCAGTCTCGCAGGGCGGTGAAGGGGGAGGTCGTACGGCCGGCCGGGACGACCACCGCGTTGGGCAGCCGTACCGCGTCCGTGGTGACCAGGGCGAGGACCGTACCGTCCGGTGCGGACAGGTACACCGCGGAGGGGAAGACGGCGAGGAACCGGGCCGGGCCGCACGGCCCTTCCAGGACCCCGCGCAGGCTCCGGGACGCGGCCCCGGGTAGGTGGTGCGTATCGCGGTGGTCACCGTCGATGACGAGCTGGAGCGTCATGGACGCATACCTCCTCGCATGCGGTGCTCGGCTTCGCCGGTCGGGTCGCGACGAGGGCGGTCCGCGAACTCCTGCCGGTCGCTGGACAGCCTGAAGCCACGGGTTCCGTGCGGGTTCCGCTGGTCCCCGGGTCGATCCGACCTCTGTTGCGAACCTAATTCGATCGTTAAGGTCCCCCCATGGGAAAGGTTGCCAATCATCAGGCTGTTTGTTCGCGTGACTTGCCAAGTCCCGCGACCGCTGCGGCGGTCACGGGGCCGTCTCCGGAGGCGTCCGAGGCTGCGGCTGGGGCCGGGTCGGTGCGTTCCGCCAGTACCGGGACGTTTATTCGCGGCGTGCCCGTGCGCGAGGTGCTGAGTACTCCGTGCTTCGAGGGCGCTCGGCTGGTGGCCGGGGAGAGCGGGCTCGACCGCGTCGTGCAACGGCTGAACGTCATGGAGGTCCCCGACATCCTCCCGTGGACCAAACCGCACGAACTGCTGCTGACCACGGGCTATCCGCTGCGGGAGACCCCGCAGGCACTGGCGGGTCTGGTGACCGAGCTGGCACAGCGGCAGTTGGCGGCCGTGGCCATCAAGCCGGGCCGGTACATCGACGAGCTGCCACCCGAGATGCTGGCCGGGGCCGACCGCCTCGGGCTGCCGATCATCCGCCTTCCGGACGACGTGGCGTTCGACGACATCATCAACCAGGTGCTCACCGACATCCTCAACCGGCAGGCGGCGGTCCTCGCCCGCTCGCAGGAGGCGCACCGGGCCCTGATGAGCGTGGTTCTTGCCGGCGGCGGACTGCAGGCGCTCACGGACGAGCTGACCGCCCTGCTCGACGGCACCGTCATGGTGACCACGCCCGACGGCCGCGTGCTGGCCCGGTCCGACCCGCCGGGCGGCCGGGCACCGGTTCAGGACTGCTTCGACGCCAGCGGACGGTTCCGGGTCGAACAGTTCAAACACGGGCTGCGCACCTTTGAGGAGCACGGCACCCGCGTCGCCCTCGTGCCCGTGCACGCCGGATCGCTGGACCACGGCCGGGTCGTGCTCATCGCGGGCGACCGGCCGCTGGACGACAGCGACGTGCATGTGCTGGAGCAGGCGGCGGCCACCGCCGCACTGGTGATCACAAAACAGCTGGCGGTCGCTGCCGTGGAGAGCAAGTACCAGGGCGACTTCCTCCGCGACCTGCTCGCCGGGCGGGCGGGCGAACCCCACGACACGGTGCCGCACTGTGCATCCCTCGGCTGGGACATCGACCGGCCGCTGGTCGTGGTCGTCGCCGAGCTGGATCCCGGCACGGAAGCCGGTCGGCAGTCGCATGACCTGCGCCCGCTGCATGAGCGCTTCGCCGCAGCCTGGACGATGGTCGTGCGCGAACGCGATCCCAAGGCGGCAGTGGTGGGCTACAGCCAGGAGGTCGTGGTGTTGATGGGCGCGACCGACCAGGACAGCGCCATCCGGGTGGTGCGGCAGATGGTGGCGCAGGTGTCCGGGGACGGCGGAGGCGGGCGACGCTCGTTCTGTACCGGGGTCAGCCGGACCGTGGCCGGTCCGGCGATGCTGCCCGAGGGGTACGAGCAGGCGCGCCGTGCGGCCAAGGTCGGCCGGCAGATGCACGGCCCGGGTGCGGTGGCGGACTTCGACAGCCTGGGCGTGTTCCGGCTGCTCAGCCTCGTGCCCGACTCGGCGGAGCTCACGAGCTTTATGCAGGAGACCCTGGGCGAGCTGGCCGACCGGGACGATTCGGAGACGGCCGACCTGCGGACCACCCTGCAGGTGCTGCTGGACACCAATCTCAATGTGGCCGAGACCGCACGGGTACTGCACTTCCACTACAACACGTTGCGGTACCGCATCGGCAAACTGGAACGTCACCTTGGGCCGTTCACCACCGACCCCTCCTTGCGGCTGAACCTCGCGCTGGCGCTTCAGGTGCTGCGCATGCGCGGGCTGTG
Source organism: Streptomyces sp. HSS9-12 (assembly GCF_054963655.1). Lineage (NCBI taxonomy): Bacteria > Bacillati > Actinomycetota > Actinomycetes > Kitasatosporales > Streptomycetaceae > Streptomyces > Streptomyces sp. HSS9-12. The sequence goes on from NZ_JBUEGC010000026.1 coordinate 83,193, forward strand.
AGGGCCGGCGCGGGCGGGCACCGGGCCGGATCCGGTGTGCGAAGTGGGCCGGCAGTAAGGAAGGTTCCGCCACAGCCGCCGGTGCGACATGACGCCGCATTGACGGAAAAAACTGGACATAACTTAACGAACCGTATGGCCTGGCAGACACAGCCTGGTTGACTATCGACAACTCGACTCCGGCTGCTCTGGCAACTCTTTCCCATGCTGGAGCTTCCGGTCCTTCGTAACGTTCCCCTCCTCGGCACTGTGGCGGCGCCGGCTCGGCCATCGCCGTTCACCTTCGCCTACCACTCGGAACTGTGTGCGCCAACGCCTCTGGCGCACCCCGGCACGGCGACCGCGGTCCGGTACCTCACGCGGGTCCGGCACCCGACCGGTCTCCACGCCACCTGGACGAAAACCAGGGGCACCGCCCCGCACGCCTGGAAGGCGGCTCCAATGGCACTCGGTTTGGGTTGGAAACTCCACGGCGACGGCACAACACCACCTCCGGGCGAGGTGGTGCCGCCGGACGAACGGCTCTCCTGGGGCCGGACCGTGGGTCTTGGTGCCCAGCACGTCGTCGCCATGTTCGGCGCGACGTTCGTGTTCCCCGTCGTGATGGGGCTCGACCCCAACCTGGCAATCATGATGTCGGGCATAGCGACGGTGGTCTTCCTGCTCATCGTGCAGGGAAAGATCCCCAGCTACCTCGGCACGAGCGCGGCGTTCGTCGCCGCCGTGGCATCGATACGCGCGGCCGGCGGCACCGACGCGACCGTCACCGGGGCGATCCTGGTCGCCGGCGCGGTACTCGCCCTGGTCGGCGTACTCATCCACATCGTGGGCGCGCAGTTCGTCAACCGGGCACTGCCTCCGGTGGTCACCGGCGCGGTCGTCATGCTGATCGGCTTCAACCTGGCGCCGGTGGTGGCGCAGGTGTACTGGCCTCAAGACCAGTGGGTGGCTGTGCTCACCATGATCGCGGTGGTGGCCATGACGGTGTTGCTGCGCGGGTTCTGGTCGCGCATCGCCGTCTTCCTCGGACTGGTCTTCGGCTATCTGTTGTCCTGGATCCTTGACAAGACGTCAGGAAAAATCACCTCGGTGCTGCCGGGCAGCACGGACGGCAAGGAGGTCCCGCACTTCCGGGTCGACCTCCACGCGGTGGGCGAGGCCGACTGGTTCGGTCTGCCGAGCATGCACGCCCCCGATTTCAAGACCTCGGCGATCCTGGTGGCGCTGCCCGCGGTCATCGCGCTCGTCGCGGAGAACACCGGCCATGTCAAGGCTGTCGCCGAGATGACCGGGCAGAACCTCGACGGCAGCCTGGGCAAGGCGATCAGCGCGGACGGTCTCGGCACGGTGATCGCCAGCTCGCTGGGCGGTTCGCCGACGACGACGTACGCCGAAAACATCGGCGTGATGGCCGCCACCCGCGTCTACTCGACGGCCGCATACTACGTGGCGGCCCTGGTCGCCGTGCTGTTCGGCCTGTGTCCGAAGTTCGGCGCGCTGGTGGCGGCAACGCCCGGCGGCGTGCTCGGCGGTATCACCGTGGTGCTGTACGGCATGATCGGCTTGCTGGGCGCGAAGATCTGGATCGAGAACAAGGTGGACTTCGCCAACCCTCTGAACCTGGCGCCCGTGGCGGTCGGCCTGGTCATCGGCATCGGCGGCGTGGCCTTGAAGATCAGCGACGACTTCACCATCGAGGGCATCGCGCTCGGCACGGTGGTGACGATCGTCGGCTACCACGGGCTGCGCGCGCTTGCCCCCGCGCACCTGCGCGGCGCCCCCGCCGGTGGCGAGCAGCAGGCCGACGGTCCGCACCGGCCCGGTGCGCCCGCCGCGGCCCCGGCCCGCGCCGGGGAAGAACCAACGGCCGGGGCAACCGTCGGGAGCGGACCGGAAGAACCGTAGACCAGGGGCCCTGACGCTGCGAACGTGAGCGTCTCCGGACCAGGTACGGACCCGCGGGCGCGCAGTCAAGACCCGCATCCGTACCGGCAAATGACCAGAACGAACGAGGAAGGCACACCGTGAAGCCGCCGGCTTTCCAGTACCACGCACCGAAGAGCCTCGCCGAGACGCTCGATGTCCTCCACGGTGTCGGCGACGACGGGAAGATCCTCGCCGGCGGTCAGAGTCTGATCCCGATCCTCAACATGAGGCTGGCGGCGCCGGGCCATCTCGTCGACATCAACGGCGTGGCGGACCTTGCGTATGTGCGCACCGATGCCGGCGGGGTCCGGGTGGGCGCGCTCGCCCGGCACAGCGACGTCGAGCACGACACGGCGGCGCACGCCGCCGTGCCGCTGCTGCGCCAGGGACTGCGGCTCGTGGCCCACCCGGTGATCCGCAACCGCGGTACGACCGTGGGCAGTCTGGCGCACGCGGACCCCTCCGGTGAGATGACAGCGGTTCTGGCGCTGCTCGGCGGCTCGGTGGATCTCGCCCGGCGGGGCTCGACACGCACCGTGGCCGCGCAGGACTTCTTCGTCGGCCCGCTGGAATCGTGCGTCGAGCCGGGCGAGCTGGCCGTCTCGGCCTACTTCCCGCGGCTGCCGGGCCGCACCGGCACCGAGTTCGTCGAGAGCGCCCGCAGGCACGGTGACTACGCGATGTGCGGCGTGGCAGCGGCAGTCACCCTCGACGACGACCTGCGCATCGTCCGGGTCCGGGCGGCGTATCTGTCCGTCTCGCCGGTCCCCCTGGTCCTGGATCTGACCGAGGCCGTCACCGGTGCCACCCCCGACACCGCGAACTGGCAGGCCGCCGGAGAGCTTGCGGCGGAGCAGGTCCAGCCGGAGCAGGACATACACGCCACGGCCGAGTACCGGCGCCACCTCGTGCGGGTCCTGACCGCACGGGCCGTGCGGTCCGCGGCCGTCCGGGGGGCCGACCTGGCAGCCGGCTGCACGGATGTCAGCGACCAGGGCAAGAACGACAACCAGGAGCGTTACGACCGATGACCGAGCAGATGCACGAGATCCAGCTCCGGGTGAACGGGGTGCTGCGCACGGCCACCGTGCCTGCCCGCCGGCTGCTGTCCGACTGCCTGCGCCGCGACCTGGGCCTGACCGGTACGCACGTCGGCTGCGAGCACGGCGTGTGCGGGGCGTGCACCGTGCGGATCGGCGGACGGCCGGTGCGCTCCTGCCTGATGCTCGCGGTGAGCGCGAACAACCACGACATCACGACCGTGGAAGGCCTTGCCCGGCCCGACGGCGGCCTCCATGCGGTGCAGCAGGCGTTCCGCGAGTGCCACGGGCTCCAGTGCGGGTTCTGCACGCCGGGGTTCCTGAACGTGATCGCCGCCTACCTCGAGGACAACCCGGATCCGACCGAGGAAGAGGCCCGCGAAGCCGTCTCGGGCAACCTGTGCCGCTGCACCGGCTACCAGAACATCGTCAAGGCGGTGCTGCGCGCGGCACAGATCAATCGCGAGCAGGGGCGAGGGCACCAGGCCGCGGACGCCGGCGCGGACGCTTCGGTGGAGGGGGCGGCACGATGACGACGGCACCGGCCACCACGACCGGCGGGACGACCACCACGCCCACGCCGCCGCGCACGGAGCAGGCGCAGCGCACGACGCGGAAGCCGACCGGGGCGGTCGGCACGCCGATGGAACGCACCGAGGACCCGCGGCTCATCGTCGGCGAAGGCCGATACCTTGACGATCTGGGAGCGACGGCATACGAGGCCGCTTTCGTACGCAGCCCGCACGCCCGCGCCCGCGTCATCGGCGTCCACACCGATGACGCGCTCACCGTGGACGGCCTTATCGGCATCTACACCTACGAGGACCTCACCGGGAAGCTCGCGGAGCCGCTGCCGCTTCTGCTCCCCCACCCCGCACTGACCCACGGCCGCACCGCCTACCCGCTGGCGAAGGAGTTCGTGAACCATGTCGGCGAGCCCGTCGTCATGGTGGTCGCCCGCGACCGGTACGCGGCCGAGGACGCCTGCGAGCGCATCGTCGTGGAGTACGAGCCGCTGCCTCCGGTGGTGGGGATCGAGAACGCCTTCCGGGCCGACCACCTGGTGCACGCGGATGTGCCGGGGAACGTCGCGGCCCATCTGGTCCAGGAGGTCGGCGACGCCCGCGCCGCCGTCGCGGCTGCGCCCCACACGCTGGAGTTGCAGCTCGACATCGAGCGCAGCGCCTGCATGCCGATGGAGGGGCGCGGGGTGTACGCCCGTTGGGACGCCGCGGACCAGTCACTGCGGGTGTACAGCTCGACGCAGACGTCCACCGGTGTGCGGGCCGCCATCGCCGCGAAGCTCGAGCTTCCGCCGGCCCAGGTCGAGTGTGTGACCCCGGACGTCGGCGGCGGCTTCGGCGTGAAGATCATGCATCCCTGGCCCGAGGAGGTGCTGGTCCCGTGGGCGGCCCGACTGCTCGACCACGAGGTGAAGTGGACGGAGGACCGCCGGGAGCACTTCATCTCCTCGGCCCACGAGCGCGGGCAGCTGCAGACCGTGCGGGTCGGTTTCGACGACTCCGGCCGCATCCTGGGCCTCGACGTCGAGATCCTGCACGACAACGGTGCGTACACCCCGTACGGCATCATCGTGCCGATCATCACCTCCACCCAGTTGCTCGGCCCCTACAAGCCGGGGGCGTATCGGGTGGACTTCCGCAGCCTGTACACGAACACCGTGATCGTCACTCCGTACCGCGGTGCGGGCCGGCCGCAGGGTGTGTTCGCGATGGAGCGCACCATGGACGCCATCGCCGACCGGCTGGGCCTGGACCGCACGCAGGTACGAGCGGTCAACTTCATCCAGCCCGAGGAGATGCCGTACGACCACGGGTTGCTGTTCCAGGACGGCCGGCCGCTGGTCTACGACTCGGGGGACTTCCCCGCCTCGCTGGAGAAGCTGAAGAAACTCGTCGACTGGGAGGGCTTCGAGACCTTCCGGGAGCAGGCCAGGGCGCAGGGCCGCAAGGTCGGGATCGGCATCGGCTGCTATGTGGAGGGCACCGGCGTCGGCCCGTACGAGGGCGGCCATGTGCAGGTCGAGACCAGCGGCAGGGTCAACGTCGCCACGGGCCTGACCAGTCAGGGGCAGGGCCATCAGACGGTGTTCGCGCAGATCGTCGCGGACGAGCTCGGCGTGCGGGTGGAGGACGTGACCGTGACGACGGGCGACACCCGCAAGTTCGGCTATGCGGTGGGAACCTTCGCCTCCCGGGCGGCCGTGATGAGCGGCAACGCCATCGCGCTGGCCGCCCGCAAGGTGCGCGCGAAGGCGCTGCGCGTGGCCGGGGAGGCACTCGGCGCCGACCCGGAGGATCTGGAGATCGTCGACGGCCAGGTGCGCGTGCGCGATGATCCGTCGTCGTCCATCGCGCTGGGCACCGTGGCGGTCCTCTCCAACCCGCTGCGGTACGCCTTCGACGAGGCGTCCAAGGCCGCCACCCAGTTCGGCGGCCAGGTCGATTTCAGCAGGCCGCCGGTGGCCGAGGGCGACGAGCCCGGCCTGGAGGGCCGCGACTACTACTCCCCGACGAGGGCGACGTTCGCCAACGGCATGCACGCCGCGATCGTCGAGACCGACCCGGAGACGGCCGAGATCCGGGTGCTGCGCTACTGCGTCGTGCACGACTGCGGTCACCTGCTCAACCCGATGATCGTCGAGGGTCAGGTGCACGGCGGTGTGGCGCAGGGCGTGGCGGGCTCACTGTACGAGCGCATGGAGTACGACGAGAACGGCCAGCTGCTCAACGCCTCGTTCATGGACTTCCTCATGCCGTACGCGAGCGAGATCCCCGCGATCGAGATCGACCACTTGGAGACGCCCTCTCCGCTGAATCCGCTGGGCATCAAGGGAGCAGGCGAGGCCGGGGTGATCCCGGCAGCGGCCGTCCTGGCCTCCGCGATCGAGGACGCAGAGGGCTTCGCGATCAACCGGATGCCGATACAGCCGTGCGAACTGTTCCATCTCCGGCAGCAGTTCGCGGCCGGAAAGATCCCACCGCTGCGCCGTACCGGCGGTGCAGCGAACGACACCGGGAGCCGCGCAGGCAACCCTACAGACAAGGAGCACCCCGAGGCATGAAGGTCAGCGGAGACGCCATACTGAACGCGCCGGTGGAGAAGGTCTGGGACGCTCTCAACGACCCCTCGGTACTTGTCCGCACCATTCCGGGCTGCGAGAAGCTCGAGACGACCGGCCCGGACACCTACCGGATGACGGTGACGATGGGTGTGGCCTCGATCAAGGGCACCTACCTCGGTCAGGTCCAACTTGTGGATCAGCAGAAGCCGGGAGCGTTCACTTTGAAGGCGTCCGGGGCCGCGGCCCCGGGCACGGTCAGCGCCGAGGCGAAGGTCAAACTGCTCGATCTGGGAGACGGGCGGACCCGGTTGGAGTACGACGCGGACGCGGTCGTCGGCGGAATGATCGGCGGCGTCGGGCAGCGGGTGCTCACCGGAGTCGCGAAGAAGACGGCGGGCCAGTTCTTCTCCGCGGTGGACATGACGCTCAACGGCCAGGCCCCGGCGGAGGCAGCTGCCTCGGCTGAGGCGGCCGGCCCGGCCGAGTCCGCGAAGCCGGCCGTGACCGCCGCACAGCCCGCGCCCGGGGCAGGTGCCTTCGTTCCCGCGGCCTCCCCCGGCCCGCTGGGCGCCCCCTCAAGCGGCCAGTTCGTCAAGGGTGCGCTGTTCGGTGCGGCCGTGGCGCTGCTCGGCGCCGCCGTGGGCGCCATCATCAGCGGCTGCTGACGGAACGTCAAGGAGGATATGTCATGCGTCCGTTCATTGCCGCGGCCGTCCAGGTCGCGCCCAGGCCGGAACCGCTCACCCCGTCCGTCGTCAAGGAGAACGTCGACCGGGCGGCCGAGTGGGTCACCCGGTGCGTGGAGTCCACCGGGGCGGAACTGGTGGTGCTTCCGGAGAGCGTGACCACCGGCTTCAGCCCGGGGCTGCCCGCAGAGGAGCTGTGGGACCTCGTCGACGAGGTGCCCGGCGTGCTGTGCGAGCCGTTGCGGGAGCGGGCGCGGGCACTCGGGGTGCACCTGGTGTGGGGCACGTACGAGCGCGGTGACGGCCGCGGCGTGGTGCACAACTCCGCCGTGCTGGCCGGGCCGGACGGCGGGGTGCTCGGCGTGTACCGCAAGACCCACCCCTTCGGGCCGGAGCTGCGCGAACGCGGCGGCTGGGTCACTCCGGGCGACCGGGTGACGGTGGTGGAGACCGACCTCGGCCGGATCGGCATGATCATCTGCTTCGACGGCGACTTCCCGGAGCTCAGCCGTATCCAGGCCGTGCAGGGAGCGGAGATCCTGTGCCGGCCGTCGGCCCTGCTGCGTTCGGCGGACCTGTGGGAGCTGACCTGCCGGGCCCGCGCGTACGACAACCACGTGTACGTCATCGGCACCAACGCCACGGGCACCGACCCGGCCGGAGTGCTGTACTTCGGCAACTCGATGATCGTCACCCCGGGCGCCGAGGTCGTGGCGCGCGGGTCCACCCACGAGGGCTGGGTGTCGGCCCACCTCGACCCGCAGCGCGCGCTGGCGGCGCTGACACCCGGGTCGAGCGTGCCGCAGGTCTTCGACCACCTGCGGGACCGCAACCTGACGCTGGTGCGCCGTTATGGGGAGGACCTGGCCCGCCCCGCCGGGACGCCGTTCCCGCACGGGTAGGAACCCGGGACGAGGCAACCGCGCTCCGCCCCCGCACCACGGGGGGCGGAGCGCGGTTGTGCGCGCCTTCCTCGGGACCTGTCGGACATGTCCGTCCTTCGGCGGGGCGCGCCGTCCCCCTTTCGCACGTTCGAGGCTGCACCAACTCTTGCCGAAAGTGTTGGCAGACATTGCCGAGTCACCGCGGGCCGTCGCGAAGTTGAATCGTTCCCAGCGACGCGGGCCACCGGCAGCAGCTGGGCATCGCCTGAGCCGGACTCGCGGCGAATCACTTGTCCCTGCATCGCTTCCCCGTCCGAGAGGAGCGCCCCATGACGCCTGCCGGAACCGAGGGACCCCGGCGCCGGATCCGCATCGGCATCGACACCGGTGGAACGTTCACCGACGTCGTGGCCCTGGACGAGGACACCGGCGAACTCGTCACCACGAAGACGCCGTCGACCCCGTACGACCCCGCCGACGGCTTCATGAACGGCGTGGACAAGGTGCTCGGCCTCCTGGAATGCACCGGAGCCGATGTGACCGCCGTGGTGCACGGCACCACCGTGGCCACCAACCAGCTTCTGGAGGACAAGGTCGACCGGCTCGGGTTCATCACCACCGAGGGCTACGAGTTCATCCTCGAGATCGCCCGGCAAGCGGTGCCGGACGGCTATGGCAACTCCTACTTCTGGGTGAAGCCGGACCGCATCGTCCCCGTCGACCGGATCAGGACGGTCGGTGGACGCCTGGACCACCAGGGCCGTGAGGTCCGGCCGTTCGACGAGGCCGGTGCGCGGGAGGCGGCGCGCTGGTTCCGCGACCACGCCATCACCACGCTCGGTGTCTGCCTGCTGCACTCGTATGCCAATCCCGCGCATGAGCAGCGGATGCGCGACATCCTGCGCGAGGAGCATCCGGAGGCCGTCGTCTCGATCAGCTCGGAGGTGCTCCGGGAGTACCGCGAGTACGAGCGGTCGATGACCACGCTGGTCGACGCCGCGGTCAAGCCGCGCGTCGCCCAGTACGTGGGCGGCATCAAGGAACGCCTGGACGCGTTCACCGCGGCTGCGGGCGAACGCCGGCCATGCCGGGTGCCGTTCGCCATCATGAAGTCCAACGGCGGCATCCTGTCCGCCGAGGAGGTCGTGCACCAGCCGATCACCACGGTGCTGTCCGGGCCGGCGGCGGGCGCGCTCGGCGCGGCCCTGATCGCGCGGCACGCGGGCTTCGACAAGGTCCTGACCTGCGACGGTGGCGGCACCTCGACGGACGTGTCCGTCGTGCTCGACGGCGAGCCGACGCTGACGACCGAGGGCACGGTCGGGCGCTTCCCCTCCAAGATCCCGATGATCGATGTGGTCACGGTGGGCGCGGGCGGCGGTTCCATCGCCTGGATCTCACCCGAGGGCACCCTGAAGGTGGGTCCGCGTTCGGCGGGCGCGGATCCGGGGCCGCTGTGCTATGCCAAGGGCGGCTCCGACCCGACGGTCACCGATGCCCATGTGGTTCTCGGCCGTATCCCGCCGCACCTGCTCGGTGGCGAGATCCCCCTCGACGTCGAGGCGGCCCGCGAGGGGCTGCGCAAGCTCGCCGGCGAACTGAATCTCAGCCTGGAGCAGTGCGCCACAGGCGTGTTGGAGATCTCGGCCTGGAACCAGGCGAACGCGCTGCGGCAGATCACGGTCAAGCGGGGTCTTGACGTCCGGGACTTCGTGATGGCGACGTTCGGGGGCTCCGGCTCGCTGCTGCTCTGCCGGTTGATCGACATCCTGGGCCTGGCCGGCGTGATCGTTCCTCGGGACCCGGGCAACGTCTCCGCGTTCGGCCTGCTGACCGTCGACGTCCGCTGCGACTATGTGCAGACGGCGGTGTGCCGGCACCCCGACCTCGACCAAGGCCACCTGGCGAAGATCTACGGCGACCTGACCGCGCGGGCGGCCGAGGCCCTGGACAAGGAGGGCTTCGACCGCGCCGAGCAGCGGTACGCGCGCACCGCCGACCTCCGCTACTTCGGGCAGGCCTTCGAGGTGCGGGTGCCGGTGCCCGACGGCCCGCTGGACGCGTCGTTGACCGAGCGGGTGGCGGAGCTGTTCCACGACGCCCACGAGCGGCTCTACGGATACAACTTCCGCGGCGACGCGAGCCAGACGGTCGAGTGGGTGAACCTGCGGGTCACCGGCATCGGCCCGATCAGGCGCCCCGCGCTGCGCGAACTGCCGCCGGGTGACGGCGACCCCGGCCGGGCCCGCACCGGCGTGCGCCCGGTCTGCTTCAACGCAGCCGACGGGTACGTGGACACCTCCGTGTACTGGCGCGAGGACCTCGCGCCGGGCGACGCGGTCGAAGGTCCGGCCGTCGTCGAGGAGTTCGGCTCCACCATCCCGATCCATCCGGGGTTCACCGCCCGCGTCGACGCCTATGGCAACGTCGTCGTCACGAGAGCGGGCGCCGACCGCAACGAGCAGAACAACCAGCAGAAGGGGGCCTGAGGCCATGACCGTTCAGGCACCGGTCCACACCGTGGACCCCGTCCTCCTGGAGATCGTCGAAGGGACCCTCGCCTCGGTCGAGATGGAGGTGGAGACGGCCATCGCCCGCACGTCGCGCTCACCGATGATCCGGGACGCGCACGACTTCAGGGCGGGCATCCACGACCGCAGGCTGCGCAAGCTCACCGGCCGGTCGTACTCGGCACTGGTGCACCCGGTCGCCCGGGACTTTCCGCTGCACACGATGCGCCCCGGTGACGTGTTCTTCCACAACGACGTCTACGAGTCCGAGGGCGGCATCGGCCACCTGCCCGACCTGTGCGTGACCGTGCCGGTCTTCCACGACGGCGAGGTGGTGGCCTTCGTCCAGGCCTTCGGTCACCACGACGACATCGGGGGCTGCTGCCCGGGCTCGATGCCGTCGGGCGCGACGAGCGTGTACGAGGAAGGGCTGATGGTCCCACCGATCAAACTGTGGGATCAGGGTGTGCCCAACCAGGCTGCGCTGCGCATCATGACGCGCAACTCGCGGATGCCGGACTCCCTCGCGGCGGATCTGGACGCCGAATGCTCGGCCTGCCTGATGGGTTCGCGCCGCCTGACCGAGCTTTTCGACCGGTACGGCCGGGCGACCGTCGAGGCGTGCTTCGACGCCATATTGGACAAGACCACGCAGACCTACCGGCGGGAGATCCTGTCGAAGATCCCGGACGGCCAGTACGTCTGGGAGGACTACGCGGAGCACGACGGCGTCGACGAGCCGAAACTGCACACCCAGCGGATCACCCTCACCAAGGTTCCCGACAAGATCATCATCGACTTCACCGGGACTTCCGCGCAGGCCAAGGGCCCGATCAACCACTGCGGCGACTACGCGGACGGCAACTTCCTCAAGAAGTGGCTCGCGCCGATCCTGCGCAACCTCGCGGACACTCCCGAGCGCATGGCGGAACTGGACGTCAACGAGGGCATTGTCCCGCTGATCGAGATGAAGTTCCCGGAGAAGGGCACCTTGCTCACGCCGGTGTTCCCGGCGCCGACGAACGCGCGCACCTTTGTCATCCTGCGCCTGCTCGGCGTCCTCGCCGGCGTGCTCGCCAAGGCCGTGGACGGCAGGATGCCCGCGGACCAGGAGACCATCCGCTACACGGGCGTGTACGGCACGGACGCCCAGGGCCGCCCCTACCTGATGCGCGAGGTGCTCGGCGGCGGGTCCGGGGGCCGGTACTACGCGGACGGTGAGGACACCATCCATGTCGTCCCGGACTCGCGGAACCTGCCCACCGAGTTCACCGAGTCGCGGTTCCCGTTCCGGGTGGAGCGCCTGGGCCTGGCCGCGGACTCCGGCGGACCGGGGCAGTTCCGCGGAGGACTCGGCTACGAGAAACACATCCTTATGCTCCAGGACGCCTCGTTCATGTCGATCGCGGACCGGTCCATCCTGTCCTGCTGGGGCGTCAAGGGCGGCCGGGCGGGACGGCCGTTCGAGGTGGTCATCGACCCGGGCGGGCCCAACGAGCGGGTGATGGAAGGACTGGTGGACGGCGAGCCGGTGCGGGCGGGCGAGATCATCCGCATCCGCACGACCGGAGGCGGCGGCTGGGGCGATCCGCTGGACCGCGACATCGCGGCAGTGGTGCGGGACGTGCGGTGGGGCAAGGTCTCCGTGCGCGGCGCCCGTGACGACTACGGGGTCGTGGTGGCCGGGGACGGCGACGAGCTGCGCGCCGACGAGGAGGCGACGCGGGAGCTCAGGGCCCGGATGAGGGCCGCTCGACCGGACGTGCGGCCGTTCTTCGACCGCGGGCCGGGATACACGACCCTGTCGGGCGGCCGACCGTATCCGGAGGTGGACCTGCTTTAGTGC